>NZ_JAHXBV010000024.1:128889-164244 GCF_019915905.1 Halomonas sp. ANAO-440
CCATCGTCGCGGACGGTGAGGTCGTGAGCGAACTGCCGACCATCACCACTCCGGGTGGTAACACGCTGCAGATCACCGGCTACAACGCCGAGACGGGCGAAGTCAGCTACAGCTACACCCTCAACAACGCCAAGACTCACGATGCCGGTGAGGATGACCTGGAGCAGAGCTTCGCCATCTTCGTCCAGGACCTGGACGGCAGCGACGCGACCAGTGATTTGACCGTCCAGATTCTCGACGACGCCCCGATTGCCGTCGACGACAGTGACAGTGTGGCGGCCGGTGAATTCACGCTGGAGGAAGAAGGCAACCTGCTCGAGAACGACCAGCAGGGCGCCGACGGTGCGCGTATCACTGACGTTGACGGCACCGAAGTCCCGGCCGAGGGCACGGTCGACATCACCGGCGAGTACGGCGTGCTGACCGTGGCCGCCGACGGCACTTACAGCTACGTGCGTAACGAAGGCACCCCGGGCGGGGTGAGCGACAGCTTCACCTATACGCTGACTGATAGTGACGACGATACCGATACCGCCACTCTGACCATTAATATCGGCGATGCCCCGGTCACCATCGACAACCCGGCCGAAACCGATGGCTTCCACGTGGTGGTCAACGAAGCCTGGCTGCCGGATGGCACCGCCACGGGTGAAGGCGACCTGACCCAGAGCGGCAGCTTCACCGTTACCGCCCCGGACGGCGTGCAGACCCTGACCGTGGGTGGTGAGGCCATCGTCGCGGACGGTGAGGTCGTGAGCGAACTGCCGACCATCACCACCGAAAGCGGAAACACCCTGGTCATTACCGGCTATACCGCAAACGGTAACGGTGGCTATACCGTCACTTACGAATACACCCTCAGCACCAACAAGGACCACGAGCAGCCGGACAACGACGAGTCGCTGACCCAGTCGTTCGAGATCGTGCTGGAGGATACTGATGGCGACAGTGCCAGCAGCAACCTGACAGTCAAAATTATCGACGACGAGCCCGAGTTCGGCACACCAGAGGACGTATCACTTGGCTTGCAGGATGGCAGTACGGTAACCGGTGATCTTGATCTGACCATTGGTGCCGACCTGGATGGGGCTCAGATCTCAAGTGCCAGCCTGTTTTCCGACGGGCAGGGCTATGTCCAGGTGCGTTATGAGGAAGGTGGGGAGGAGGCCACGACCTACCTGACTTCGGGTGGAAAGAAACTGGTTTTCGAGTTCGATGTCGAGGATCAGAAACTCATCGCTTTCAAGGAAGGCGATACTTCCAGCGATCCGGTACTCACCATCGACATGAGCGTCGACAGCAATCAATACGTCGTCAACGTTCACCAACCCCTTGATGCGGTGGCCAAGCAGTTCCAGACTGATGGTATTTCGCACTCCCAGGGAGGCATCAGTGGTTCGATGTCACTGAGCGAAGAAAATCTGGATGTGAGCTTTACCGCCAAGAACGGATCGGTGAACTGGTCGAATAACAGTATCGGTGTTAATAATCCGGCGATTACCGGAAGCCAAGAACTTACTGCACAGTTTAATCAGTTCCTGGCCCAACTGACGGTTAAGTTGCCGAGTCAAGGCAATCAAGAGCCCGGTGCCGTCGGGTGGACTGTCTTTAATACTGAAACAGGTCAGGAAACATCCGGTAACGGATTGACTGTCAGTGCTGACTTTTCCTTCAATAAAGTGACGTTCTCAAATAACGGTAGCGGTGGCTCCTACGGCATCGGTGGCTTCGCAGGTGAGTTCCTCGATGCAGAGCTCGACTTTACGCTGCCTGTCGATGTGGTTGCGGTAGATGGTGATGGCGATACTACGAACGGCTCGTTTGACATCAGCTTCGAGCCTGACGCTGCACCGGAGCTGCCCGAACTGCCAACTATCCTGGGTCTGACCGACAGTGATATCACCGTCAATGAAAAATACCTCGAAGGTGGCACTGCCCAAGGGGACGGCGACGCGTCGGATATGGGTAGCTTCATTCTCTACGCGCCGGAAGGTGTCGAGGCGCTGCTGATTGCCGGAACCATGGTTTCCGGCGATGGCGAGCAGCAAGGTGACAAAGTCAAGCTAAGCCTGGCTGATCTTCAGGCGCTGACCGTTGGCAACTCTATTGTGATTGAGACACCTCAGGGCAATACATTGACCCTGACCGGCTATGATGCTGGAACCGGTGAGGTGAGCTACAACTTCGAGCTGGGAGGTGCCGTCGACCACGATGATGGCGAGGATCGCAACGAGCTCGCGAAGGAGGGCATTCAGCTCGAGTTGGTGGATGATCTTGGCAATATTGCCTACGGTTCGGTCGACGTGGTCATCATCGACGATGTGCCCGGCGAATTTGAGGGTAGTGATGTTATTCAAGTGCCCATCAGCGAGGTCATCGTAGGTGACTGGGCCGCTGGTTGGATCAATATCAATACCACTAATGGGCAGTTCAACGCCGAAGACCTTGATAGCGATGATTTCAAGGATTTGATTTCCTGGGGTACGCCTGCAGGGGGGTCTGAAGGTTCTAACTACGTCTTTGAAGATAACGAAGACCTTCGCGATCTGGAGACAGGGGAGGTTGATCAAACCTTTGTGCTCGGAACGTTTACGCACAATAACTTCCCGATCTTTGCTGATGGAGGCGTGCTTCAGTCAGTTGACCTGACCATGGAGTTCACCATCGTGATTGATGGTGTGCCTACACAGGTGACGCATACCATCAATATCGAGCACGATGAAACGCCAAATTATGATCGCTGGGGGAACCCGCTGCCTCCCGAAGAAGCTGCGGATATTGTGACTATTTCCAATGCCACCACCCAGGTCAGTATTGAGGTAGGCGATCGTGAGTACCTCTTCGAGATTCTTGGCTTCAAGCGCGTTGGAGAGCCGGATGGCGAACCCGTCAGCGAAGTGATCACTTTCGAGGATGCTTCCAACAGCTTCGAACTGGTTGGGCGTATCTCTTCAACCGATGATCTCCCGGTGCTGAGTGGCCAGATTGAAGATCCGTTCTGGGGTGCCGACGGTCCGGATGAAGACGAGCCATTGTTGTGGTCGACGACTTCAGGTGAGCAGGCTGTTGCGGAAGGCGAAACGCTATCGATCGAAGGTCAGTACGGTACGCTCATCGTCAGCGCCGATGGCAGCTACACCTATGAGGTCAGCCGCGATACACGCGACACCATGAACATCGGTGAAGACAAGGAGGATGTGTTTACCTACTACCTTCAGGATGCCGATGGAGACCGTGTGCCGTCGACGCTGACCATCACCCTGGAAGGCGCGGTCAACTCCATTGAACTGGATAGCCAGCAGGCCAACGCCGAGATCAACAGCGAGACCGTAACACCGGATCCGGTGCCCGCAGGTTCGATTGAGGGTGGTGGCACTATTCAGACAGCGTGGAATACACATGGGAACGGCGTTGAGGATACGTGGGAGAGCGAAACCTTCACGGTCGACGAGGGTGGTAAAGGTAGCTTCAGCTTTACCGCCGAACTGTCGTCACCGGGTAGCAGTTCGGCCTCTCTCGCGTGGCACCTGGAGAAGAAGGATGGCAACGGTGAGTGGCAGCCGGTCGAGGGTGTGGGCGGAGCCGTGGGCTCAGGCACTCATTCGGTGGAGGACTTGGAGTCTGGCGAGTACCAGGCAGTCTTTGAGGCTGAGGCGAGTGGCCGTAGTGGTAATTTCCTTTTTGGCTATTCCTACCCCTCGGTGAGTGTCGGTGGGCTTGACTCTGAGTTCCAACCCGATATTTATGAAGAGCTTTCTATTAGCCCGTTTGACGGCAACGTGCTCGCTGGTGCCACTCCGGGCTCCATCAACTCAACGCTGAGCGTCAAACTGCCTGGCGGCGAGTGGCAGGAGATTGGCAACAGTGGCCTGACGCTTGAGGGTGACTACGGCTCCCTGGTGATTCAGAAGGATGGCAGCTATGTCTATACACCGGAAGCGAATGCTGACTTCGTTGGCGAGTCAGAGGCCTTCGAGCTCAAGCTGACGCACCCTGCGGGCGAGTCAGTGACGGCCACGCTCACCATCGAGATCGGAGGCAATGCTCAGCCGACCGGTAATGAAGGGCCAGAACTGCAGGCAACAGGATTTGGCCTGTTTGCACTGGAGGACTTGGAGGCTCTTGAAAGCCAGTCTGGCGATGACCCTGACGAAAACGACCAGGCGGTATCGAGTGATGATGCCTTGGAGGGTGGTGAGGAAGAAGTGCTCAATGCCTCAGATGAAGAACAGGCCTTTGATGACGATGAGGACTCTGATGAAGATGTTGACACTGAAAAGGCCGACAACGACCTGGACCAGCCCGAAGAGGTTGATGACAGCGAGGAATCCATCCCGGTAGTCGCTGATTCGCCATCTGACTCCAATTCAGTTTCTGAGCCGGATGACGAGGGGTCTGTTGATGAGAAGGCAGATTCAAGTGATTTGCTCACCGCGTCTGAACTCCTGGACGAAAGCGAAGAGCTTCTGAAAGGTGAGGGCAGTGAATCGGCCCATGACAACGGCGAGCCCAAGGTAGATGACTTGCCGCCTGCTCAGGTGCACGGACCGAGCTATGAAGAGATCAACACAAGCACCAACAGCGTTGATCAATAATCTAGCCCGCTCTATTTGCTAGCGTTAGCCCCGCCCGGTATGCCGAGGCGGGGCTTTTTGTTAACCTGAAGAAAACGTGATGGAGTGGCCTAGATATACATCAAACGCGACGAGTCGAATCAAGTCGTTCAGGCCAGTCGTAATGCAATCGCCGATTGCAATGCGTTCGTTTCCGGCGACGAGCCGTGGCGAGTATACGGTCCCCGCGACATGGGATATGGCCTTCGTGGCTTCGACAACTCGCACCCGACTAAGTGATCGTGCTGGAGAGCTTAAGAAGCGGCCTTGAGGAGCTGAAGCCCGGTTTCAATGCCCATGGACCTTCCTGAAGGGAGGCGCCCCGGTCCATCTCTAGGCCGACACTGCCACTCATTTTTTCTTCTCACCTGTACTTCAGTCCAATATCGCGCCGCTGGCCTTGGCGCATACTTGGGATCAAGCACGCCCCTCCAAGCTATGGTCTGTTTGGCCGTGGCGAGCCTCGTTTCATGCATGACCATTGGCGAGGTATCCCGTTATGTCTATTGCAACCGTTCTATCCATCTCCGGTCAGGCCTGGGCTCGCGATGCCTCGGGCAACCTGCGTGAGCTGCGTGAAGGTGACACGCTGCAGGTAGGAGAAACCGTGGTGACATCTCAAGGAGGGGGTATACAGCTCGACTTCGCTGATAATCTGGAGCCTACTCTGATCGAGGGTGGCGAGCAGGTCGTCATGAGCCCTGAGTTGGAGGAGGGCCAGCCTGTCGAAGCAAGTGATTTCGCAGCATTCGACGAGGATCTTGAAGCCATTCTGGCCGCGCTGGACGACGACACCGTCGATCTGCTCGACCTTCTCGATGCACCGGCTGCGGGCGCCGGTGCTGGGGGTGGTGCAGACGGTGGTCACTCCTTCGTGCGCCTGGCACGCATCGCTGAAAACATTGATCCACTGGCATTCGAGTTTGGCATTGCCGATCTAGGTGCTGCGCCGGAAGAGGAAGGTGGCTTCTTTGCGCTTGCTGAAGAGGTGGAGCTCGAAGAACCTGAACCGGATCCCGACCCCGACCCCGACCCGATCCCGGATCCCGACCCCGACCCGATCCCGGATCCCGACCCGATCCCTGACCCTGACCCCGACCCGATCCCGGATCCCGACCCGATCCCGGATCCCGACCCGATCCCGGATCCCGACCCGATCCCTGACCCTGACCCCGACCCGATCCCGGATCCCGACCCGATCCCGGATCCCGACCCGACCCCGGATCCCGACCCGATCCCGGATCCCGATCCTGTCATTACAGCAAGCATCACTATCGATCAGATTGCCGATGACGACATCATCAATTCAGAAGAGGCCGAACAGCCATTCACTACCGTGAGCGGCACGGTGGGCGGTGACGTGGTGGCCGGCGATGAAGTCACGCTGACGGTGAATGGCAACACTTACACCACTATTGTGGTGGATGATGGCGAAGGCAACCTGACCTACAGCGTCGAGGTGTTGACGGCGGATCTGATCGCTGACAACACCATTGAGGCTAGCGTGACGGCCACCGATGAAGCGGGCAACAGTGCGACGGCCACGGCAACCCGTGATATCTCTGTGGTGACCGAAATCGAGGCGAGTATCACCATCGATTCTATTGCCGGTGACGATGTCATCGATTCAGAAGAGGCGGAACAAGAGTTCACTACCGTGAGCGGCACCGTGGGTGGTGACGTGGTGGCCGGCGATGAAGTCACGCTGACGGTGAATGGCAACACTTACACCACTATTGTGGTGGATGATGGCGAAGGCAGCCTGACCTACAGCGTCGAGGTGTTGACGACGGATCTGATCGCTGACAACACCGTTGAGGCTAGCGTGACGGCCACCGATGAAGCGGGCAACAGTGCGACGGCCATGGCAACGCGTGATATCACGCTTGATCTGGAAGATCCGGATAACCTCCTGCCCCATGGTATCTCCCATGTCCTGTTCCTTATTGCACAGGACGAAGAAGTGATTGCCGTAAAGATCGAGTATAGCGGACCGGATATCCTGGACCCGGGCCATCCTGAGGGCTATTTTGCTTGGCTTGAAAACGAGTACGGGGGAGAAGTTTCCGGCTACTACATCAAGGCGGCAACTAACTTCTACGATAGCAACGGGAATGTCATTGACCCGGCCAGTGAGGGGCTTGGAGGCTACCTGACACCGAATGGCAATAGCTTCGGTGGCAGCAACGTGGTTGAAGCCCAGGGCGCTGTGTACGATTTTGTACCAGAGGGAGGCATTGAAGAGGACTCCTTTGAGAGCGATGCAATTGTCATGGCGTTTACTACCGATGCTGCCGATGAGAACGAAGACCCCGGCGTGAAGGAAGGAGAGACTGAGCCCCTGGAGGAAGACGATCTCCTGGGCAAAGATGATCAGCTCTTGCTAACCGGGGACGACGATCCCCCTGAAGAGTCGTCGGTAGTCAGGGAACTTGATCCAGCCGAGGCGGTGGCGAGCTATATTCCCGGGCCGGATGAGATCATCATAAACTCCAACCCGACGGAATAACCTTCAGCCGACCATCAGGGACTCGCCCTGCCTGGAGACACCAGGCAGGGCTTTTGTTACCCTGCGTAAAGATCCTTGAAGGGCAGAACCATGTTCATCAAACGCGACGAGTCGGGTCAGGTCGTTCAGGTCAGCCGCGAGGCGACCGCCGAGTGCAAGGAATTCGTGCCGCCATGCTCACCGGAGCTGCAGGCCTTCGTTTCCGATGACGAAGACGTGGAGAGCATGGCCCTTTCCAAGTCGGACCTTGCCTTCGTGCGGGTGCTCGAGGACGTCATCAACGTGCTGATGGACAAGAGCGTGATCAGTTTTACCGATCTGCCCGAACCCGCCCAGCAGAAGCTGATGGAGCGCCAGTCGCTGCGCAAGCGGTTGAATAGCGTTGGCTTGATGTCCGAGAGCGATGACGACAGCGGCGTGATCTAACGCTTTTGCTTTACCTGATTACGCATAAGACTCCGCAGGCGCCTGGTGGAGGCCGCCGCGTTGGCGGTGATCGTTGGCGTTGGCAATACCGCCGGGAGTCCTTCGGCCTCCAGTCGTGAGCTGAAGCTTCCTCCTACAGCGGCGTGGCAACGTTGGTAGAGATAGCAGCTGTTGGAGCGCTGGTCCCCATCGCGACTGGCGCCGATAGGCGCCTCGGCGGAGGCTGAAAGGTTGGTTGTTGTCGCGAATACCGGCAACACCGCCGGGAGGCCTGCGGCCTCCAGTCGTGAGCTGAAGCTTCCTCCTACAGCGGCGTGGCAACATCAGTTTACTTTAAGAACAGCCGGCGCAAGTGCCGGCTGTCGGTCGTTCAGGGTATCTGCCTTTGGGAGCGCTATTCTCCTGCATCCTGATTCTGGTCTTGGCGAACGCCCGGGCCGGTCACGCCATCCATCCCCAATTCGAAGAGCGTATTGGCTGCGGCACGGGATGTCACGCCCTCGGCAATCGCCATGATGCCAAGTGAATGGGCGAGGGTACACATGCCACGTAGCAGGCTCTGCTGCTGGCTTTGATTCTCGATGTCCTGGCTCAGCGAGCCGTCGATTTTCATGAAGGTCAGTCCCAGGTCCTGGAGCCCCTCGATCTTGCCGAACTGGGTGCTGACGTGTTCGAGGCCCATCCGGCAGCCCAGTGGCAGCAGCTCCTTGCACAGGTGCTGTAGCGCCTTGGGTTGTTGCATGGCGACTGATTGCGGGAGCTCGAACCACAGCCGGGAGGCGCAGTCCGGGCGGGAGCGAATTCGTGTGAGCAGCTCACTGACGAAGCGGCCGTCTCGCAACGAATGCGCCGAGAGGTTGATGCCGACAGGCTTGCCGCTTGTCTCGGTGTCCTTCAGGGCCGCCGATACCACGGCCAGGTCCAGTTCTGCCGACATGGCCAGGCGCGATACCCAGGGCAGGAACACGCCGGCCGGCTGCCACTCTTCCTTCAGGCGCAGCCGGGAGGGTACCTCGTGGTGGATCAGGTGCCCCTTGGGATCGAGAACGGGGTAGTGGGCCAGAAAGACGCCTTGGTCAAGCGCCTGTTTCAGCGCCTTGCGCCACTCTTCATGGCTGGTGTAGAGCACGCTGCTGGCAGGCACGCTCAGTATTACCTGGCCATTCTGCTCCTGGCTCTCGGCTGCAGAAAGTGCACCGTCCAGGCTTGCCAGCAGCTTGGCCCGGCTCTCTCCCTGGGTGTATTCACACAGGGCGGAAGGTAGCGAAATCGCATCATCGTGCTCGCCCGAAAGGCCTTCAAGGCATGTCTTCAGCTCCCTGCCGAGGGATTCAAGGTCATGGTGACGCGGCACGATCAGCGCAAAATCGCTGCCGTTCAGTCTTCCTACCTTGCCGTCTCCGGAGAGATGACCCAGCTGTTTCAGGCTGCGGGCCACTTTGGCCAATAGAGCGTCGGTCGCGTTATGACCAAGCTGCTGATTGACTTCGGCCAGGCGGGCCACCCGTACCAGGGCGAGTGTGCCGCTGGCATCATCGCTGTCGCTGTTAAGATGTGCCTGTAGCTGATCGAGGAAAGGGCCACGTGTGGGTATCGCCGTAACGGAATCGTGCTGCATCCGCCGACGCAACTGGTCGAGCTTGTCGCTCTCTTCTCCCAGCATCTGTCGCACGGCGCCTGATAGCCGGTTCATGGCCTGTACCACCTCGCGCAGCTCCAGGGTCCTGGGTTCCCTTGCCGTGGCGAAGCGGCGCTCGCCGATGGCCTGCGCCTGGGAGACCACATCGCGGAGAGGGAGGCGAATTGTGCGGACGATCCAGCTCGCCAGCAGTAAACTGATCACGCCGGCAATGGCAAACCAGCCGGCCAGTTCGAGGCTGCTTCGCCAGAGTGAGCGGTAGGCAAAGCTGTGCTGACTTTCCAGCTCAAGCGTACCGAACTGCTGCCAGCCATCCTGTATGACGGCCTGGCCGGCTGGGATATCGAAGCGGACCAGTTCGACGAACCAGCCCGGCACGTCTTCGATGTGGTCGTTGGCAATGCGTTGTTCGATGACTTCGCCTTCGGGGTCACGAAGTTCGATGCGTCGATAGTGCCCGGTGTCGAACTGAGCGGCCAGCAGTAGCTCCAGGATGACTGGGTCCTTCTCCATCTGGCTCATGGAAAGCGCCAGCGCATTGGCGTTGTCGGTATTCTTGATGCGGATTTCCTGCTCGATATAGTGGCGGCTGCTCGTCACGCCGATGAGCAGGCTGCCGACGAACGCCAGCAGCAGCAGTACCACGATGGTCAGCCAGAGCTGCTTGATCAGTGACATCTCGGTTATTCCTCCGCCTGGGGTTGGTACCCCTGTTTTTTATGTCGACCGCTTTTCCGAATCATCCAATGAACCCCTGTTCCTGCATTCGTCCGATCACGCTTCTCCAGCGCGACAGCCTGGCTACCGGGTCCGCGCGTGACTGGGTGGACTCACCGGCCCACAGGCCTTCACTGTTGAAGCTGAAGACGGGATCCAGGTCGGTGCGCTGGGTGGCCGGCGTGATGGATGGCACCAGGTTGTCCAGCACCAACGGCACGGCGCTGGGGCGCTCGTAATAGCCGAGCACCATATGTGCCTGAACGATCTGGCTACGGCCGATGCGGGCGCGAACATAGATCATGCGCAGGCGGTCGCCGGGCACGCCAAGCTCCTTGAGGGAGACGTACTTGGCGATGGAGTAGTCCTCGCAGTCGCCCTGTCCCTGACCCATTGTCTCCAGCGGCGTGGCCCAGTGGTCCTCTGCGCCCCAGTTGTCGATGTCGTCCACCCAGCGCACCCGGCGATTGAAGAAGTCGTTGACCTCCCGCAGCTGTGTGTCGAGGTGGGCGCCGCTCAATCGGTCCAGTAGTGAAAACCAATCTTCCAGGATGCGCAGCCCCTGCTGGCCGTACAAGCGCTGCATGCTCTCGCGCAACCTGCTGCGGTTGATGCGCGCCTCGAGCGGTGCCGGCTTGAGGCCTAGCCCGGCGGCCAGCAACAGAGACCCAAGGCCCGCCAGAAAGTGGCGGCGACCGGGCCTGAAAGCGTGTCGGTTATATCCATGGGGCATCTGGGGTGCCGGAATGTTTAACAATGTAATGCTGCGTTTCAATGAGTATAGAGGAGTGAAGGAAGTAGGACGACCCGCGTGATGATCATCATGCGAAGGTATGCCGAGCGATGTGCTTTCACGCAATGACTAGCCCTTGCCGGGCCCCTGCCATACCCTGAGCCGACCGATCCAGTCCAGGTCCCGAGAAGCATGGCGCAGCTCGTTGGCAGCGTCATCCAGGCTCTGGTTAGGAGGTAGCTGGCGTACATAGATCGAGACATCGACCTGATTGTCGAGATAGTGAAGGTCGAGAGCAACACGAGTCTGCCATACCGTGCAGCGCGACCAGACGCCATCTAGCACGCCCTCCACATCGCGGCGCAGCGGCAGGCCGGGTCGCAGGCTATGCTCGGTTTCCCCGGCATCGTCTTCGGGGTCGATATGGAAGGTGACATCGGCCAGGTTGGAAAAGTTGTCCCGCAGCCTGCGGCTCACGGCATTGCCGATCTCGTGGGCCTCCGAGACGGTCAGCCGCGGGGCGACGACGATATGCAGGTCGAGAAGGGTCTGGCTGCCCAGCGAGCGGGTGCGCAGGTCGTGGATGCCGTGAACGCCGGGCACTGCAGCGGCCACGGTCTGCATCGCGTCACGGTCTTCCTCTGGAAGAGCCGTATCGATCAGCTCCCGGCTGGACTCCCATAATAGGCGACCCCCCACCTGGCCGACCATGATGCCGACCACGATGGCGGCGACAGCGTCCACCCAGCCGGCACCGAGCTGAGCCGCGATCAGAGCGATCAATACCACCACGGTGGATAGGGCGTCCGAGCGGGAGTGCCAGGCGTTGGCTTCCAGCAGACGCGAATTGACGCGCTTGGCGATTCGCAGCGTGTAGCGGAAGATCCACTCCTTGGCGAGCAGGGCGATGACGGCAACGCCGATCGCCCAGATGCCGGGGGCGGAAATCGGCTCGCCGACCAGCAGGCGAGTGAGGCTGGCCCAGGCGATACCGCCGGCCACGAAGATCAGCACGCTGCCGAGCCAGAGGGTGGCGAGGGTCTCGATGCGGCCGTGGCCGTAGGGGTGGTTGCTGTCCGGGGCCTGACGACCGAAATGCGTGGCGGCCAGGACGAAGCCGTCGGTCACCAGGTCGGAGAACGAGTGGATGCCGTCGGCGACCAGCGCCGCGGAGCCCACCAGCCAGCCGGCAATGATCTTCATCAGCCCCACGACCAGATCGACCATGGCGCCGACCAGGGTGGCCTTGTGGGCCTCCCGGGTCTGGGCGCCGGTGTCGGTAGGGGGGCTATTCAACTCTCATCCTTCAACTGTCCTGCCTTGTTGCGCACGGGGTTGGCGTATTGGGCCAGCCACCAGGGGCGTAGTTCGGCGGGGACGTCGTTCAGGCGTGCCTGGAAGCGTGCCCGGTCGACGTCACTGACCTCGCTCATGTCCAGCAGCTCCGGCGCATCGCCCATCGCCTCTAGGGCGAGGTAGTGGCTGGGGAACAGGTGATAGCCGGATATCACCTGACGGTCTATCTCGGCGGCAACGGCCTCCGGCGTATCGAAGCTGGCTCCCAGCGGTTCGCCGAAGCGCAGTTGCACCCGGCCCTTGTGGCCTGTGATCCCGGCCACGATGGACTGGATGTCTTCGAACTCGCTCTTGGCATAACCGCCCTGGCTATGTATGGCGTGCAGCTCCCGGGCCTTCTGTACGTCACAGGGGTCGTACTCGTAGCTGATCGATACCGGTACCATGCGCAGTTCGGCGATCGCTTCACCGATCGGGGCCTTGCGGTCCTCCTGCCGCCGGGCCATGGTCAGCATCTTGATGATGGCGGGGTCCGTGCGGTCGATGCCATCCTTGGCCCGCCCCTCGCGCTGGGCCATCCAGATCGAGTGGTTGTCCTCGGTGATGCAGTGTCGGATATAAGCGGAGAGTGACTGGAATGCGGCCAGCATGGCGCGCTTCCCGCGCAGGGCCCGGGGAACGATGAAGCTCTTGTTGAGCCGCATCAGGTCGGTCACGTAGGGCTTCTTCAGCAGATTGTCGCCAATGGCGATACGGACCGTATCGCGGCCGGCGCGATGAAGGCCGTAGTTGACGAAGGCCGGGTCGAGCGAGATGTCGCGGTGGTTGCCGATGAACAGGTAGGCCGTATCCGGTGCCAGGTGTTCCAGCCCCTCGACCCGAAGATCATCGGTGGAGGTGCGGATCATCCGCTCCATGTAGTAGGCCACGCGCATCTGAAAGTCGTGAACGCTGGCAACGCCACGGGTCTCCCGGCGAATGGCGTAGGAGGCGATGGCGCGGGCCAGCGCGGGCAGCAGCCGGTTGAGGCGCGGTAGCCGATAACGCGTCAGGGCGTCGAGCAGCTCCCGGTTGCTGGCCAGTCGGGCCAGCACCTCGGCGACTTCGCTGTCCTCATAGGGTCGAATGTCGGCCCAGGGGTCCTGTTCCGGTGCTGGCGTGACGTTTTGCGGTTCAGTCATCGTCGTCTTCTGGTTGACTGGATCGATCATGCGCTGCCCTGCAGCGACGCAGTAGAGGCTTCTCCATCCAGCCAGCCGATCAGTTGCTCGATCTCATCGGCGAGAGTCTGGGTCATCAGCATGAAGTCTGCCTCCAGTCTCACGATGGCGTCGCCATCGTCTTCGGTTTCATTGGCCTCGTCGATCAGTGCATCGCTGAAGCGCAGGGACTTCAGGGTCAGGTCGTCGTGCAGAACGAAGCTTAGCCGGCCTTCGATCTCCAGGGCCAGTCGGCTGGCCTGGCGGCCTGCCGCCAGCAGCTGCTGGATCTCGTCGCTGTCCAGGTCGACTTGGCGCGCGCGCAGCACCCCGTCGTCGCCCTTGGCCTTGAGTTCGACCTGATCGCCAAGCTGCATGCTGGCCGGGCGAGAGTCTTCTTCGGCAAGCCACTGCGTCATGGCACGCATCGGCAGTGTCTGGGTGGCAAGCGGTGTCACCTTGAGGCTGCCCAGGGTCTCGCGCAGCAGGTCGAGTACTTCTTCGGCGCGTGTGCGAGAACTGCTGTTGATCGCGATCAGGTTGCGCCGCGTATCCCACCACAGGTCGACCTTCTGGCTGCGAATGAAGGCGCGAGGCAGCAGCTCTTCATAGACCTGCTCCTTGAGTTCCTGCTTTTCCTTTCGGCGCAGTTTTCGTCCTTCCCGTGCCTCGATGTCGGCGCCACGCTCCTCGACCTCCTCACGAACCACTCCGGCCGGCAGCAGGCGCTCCTGGCGCAGGACCGTCATCAGCCGCTGCCCCTGCAGTTCGTGAAGCAGTGCCGTACCGGCACGGCCCGCCGGCGGGCACCAGCCCAGGCGGCGAGCTTCGCTGCTGCCGGGCAGGCGCGCCGCCTGTTCGGCCAGCGCCGTTTCCAGGTCGGCTGCCGGGATCGCCGCTGACTCATGCAGGCGGTAAAGGTGCAAGTGCTTGAACCACATGGCGCATTCCCTGAGCAAAAAGGACGCATATTATGGCCAAGGGGAGGCGGGGGTTCCAGTGCTGTAGGAGTTGATGAGCAACACAGATTCAAACTCTTGTTTGAATGTGGGCAGCTGAGGGGCCTAGAATCGGGGTTGATCTCTACCCGCTTCAAGGAGGAGCAACAATGGATTCCCGACTCTCTCGCGTCACCCTGCGCGTTCGTGGCTATCACCTGGATGGCTATGGCCACGTCAACAATGCCCGTTACCTGGAATTCCTCGAAGAGGGGCGCTGGGGCTACTTCGACGATCGGCCCGACGTCGCTCGTCCATTCGCCAGCGGCAACCCCGCCCTGGTGGCAGTCAACCTCAACATCAACTACCGCCTGGCAGCGGTGGCGGGGGATGACCTGGAGGTGCATACGCGCCTGGCCGAGCTGGGCAGTCGAAGCGCGCGCATGCATCAGGAGATCCGGCGGGTTCGTGACGACAAGCTGGTGGTCGACGCCGACCTCACCTTCGTGCTGCTCGATGTGAAGGCCAACCGGCCCCTTGCCATCGAAGGCGAGCTGCATGAACTTCTGGCGCCCCTTGTCATGGAGGATTAAAGACGATTGGGGAGCGGGGAGGAGCTCGAGTCGGAACACGCATGTGGCTGGCTGAGCGTAAGGCTGGGTTATTTCCGTCTGATCCGTGAAAGCCTCCCGCTGCCTTTGCGCTGTCCGCGATGGTATGATGTCAGGCTGAAATGGCGCGCCATGCTCTTGCACAAGGACGCGCCAACCTGCTGCAGTGCAAAGGATTCGACGACCCATGGGTGACATCGCCAGAGAAATTCTGCCAGTCAACATCGAGGACGAACTCAAGCAGTCGTACCTCGACTACGCGATGAGCGTGATCATAGGCCGTGCGCTGCCGGACGTGCGCGATGGCCTCAAGCCGGTGCACCGGCGCGTGCTGTTCGCCATGCACGAGCTCAGCAACGATTGGAACAAGCCTTACAAGAAGTCGGCCCGCGTGGTCGGTGATGTCATCGGTAAATACCACCCCCACGGTGACAGCGCGGTCTATGACACCATCGTCCGCATGGCCCAGCACTTCTCCATGCGCCACGTGCTGGTGGATGGCCAGGGCAACTTCGGTTCCATCGATGGCGACAACGCCGCTGCCATGCGTTACACCGAGGTGCGCATGGCCCGGCTTGCCCATGAGCTGCTGGCCGACCTCGAAAAGGACACCGTCGACTGGGTCGACAACTACGACGGTACCGAACGCATCCCCGATGTGCTGCCCACCAAGGTGCCCAACCTGCTGATCAACGGCTCTTCGGGCATCGCCGTGGGCATGGCGACCAATATTCCACCGCACAACATGGTGGAGATCATCAGCGGCTGCCTGGCGCTGATCGATGACTACACCCTCTCCGTCGACGACCTGATGGAGTACATCCCGGGGCCCGACTTCCCCACCGGCGCCATCATCAACGGCAAGGCCGGCATCCTCGAGGCCTACCGCACCGGCCGCGGGCGCATCTATGTGCGCGCCTGCCACACCATCGAGCATGACGACAAGAGCGGTCGCGACCATATCATCGTCACCGAGCTTCCGTATCAGGTGAACAAGGCGCGGCTGATCGAGAAGATCGCCGAGCTGGTGAAAGAGAAGAAGATAGAAGGCATCGCCGAGCTGCGCGACGAGTCCGACAAGGACGGCCTGCGGGTGGTGATCGAGGTCAAGCGCGGTGAATCCGGCGAGGTGGTGGTCAACAACCTCTTCGCCCAGACCCAGCTGCAGAATGTCTTCGGCATCAATATGGTTGCCATCGAGGATGGTCAGCCGAAGATCCTCAATCTCAAGGAGATCCTCGAGGCCTTCATTCGCCACCGCCGCGAAGTGGTCACCCGCCGGACCCTGTTCGAGTTGAAGAAGGCCCGCGAGCGCGGTCATCTCCTCGAGGGCCTGGCGGTGGCCATCTCCAACATCGACGAGGTGATCGAACTGATCAAAGCCTCGCCGAGTGCCGCCGAGGCCAAGGAGAAGCTGCTGGATAAGGTCTGGCAGCCAGGGCAGGTCACCGACATGCTGGAACGTGCCGGCGCCACGTCGTGCAAGCCGGAGGAGCTGGAAGAGGGCTTCGGTCTCAACCAGACCGGCAGCGAATACCGCCTTTCACCGGCCCAGGCTCAGGCGATACTCGAACTGCGCCTGCATCGCCTGACCGGGCTCGAGACCGAGAAGCTGCTCGACGAGTATCTTGGCATTCTCGAACGAATCGCCGAGCTTACCGCTATTCTCGCCTCCAGCGAGCGTTTGCTCGAAGTAATCCGCGAGGAACTGGCCGCCGTGCGTGACCAGTTCGGCGACCCGCGCCGCACCGAGATCCAGGCCAGCCATCTCGACCTGTCCATCGAGGACCTGATCGCCGAGGAAGACATGGTGGTCACGGTCTCGCGTACCGGCTATGCCAAGACCCAGCCGCTCTCCGACTATCAGGCCCAGCGTCGCGGTGGCCGCGGCAAGTCGGCGACTGCCATGAAGGACGAGGACGTCATCGAGCACCTTCTGGTGGCCTCGACCCACGATACCGTGCTGCTGTTCTCCAACAAGGGCAAGGTGTACTGGCTCAAGGTCTACGAGATGCCCAACGCCAGCCGTGGCTCCCGTGGCAAGCCGCTGGTCAACATGCTGCCGCTGGACGAAGGCGAGGCGATCAATGCCATCCTGCCAGTGCGCGACTACCGGGCTGACAGCTACATCTTCTTTGCCACCGCCAAGGGTACCGTCAAGCGTACCAGCCTCGACCAGTTCTCCCGGCCGCGTAGCGTCGGCCTGATCGCCATCGACCTGGAAGAGGACGACCGCCTGGTGGGGGCTGCCATCACCAGCGGCTCCGACCACGCCATGCTGCTGTCGTCCAACGGCAAGGCGATTCGCTTCGAGGAAGGCAACGTGCGTTCCATGGGGCGCACCGCTCGCGGCGTGCGTGGGATGCGCCTGCTCGATGGCGCCGAGGTGATCAGCCTGATCATTCCCCAGAGCCAGCAGATCGACGCCGAGGCGGATGCCGAAGTCGAAGCCGAGGAGGGTGCCGAGCACACAACCACCAACGGCAACGGCGGCCAGATCTATATCCTCACCGCCAGCGAGAACGGCTACGGCAAGCGTACCCGCCTCGAGGAGTTTCCGCTGCGCGGCCGTGGCGGCCAGGGCGTGATCGCCATGCAGACCAGCGAGCGCAACGGTTCGCTGGTTGCCGCCATGCAGGTTTACTCGGCCGACGAGATGATGCTGATCACCGACAGGGGCACCCTGGTGCGTACCCGGGTCGATGAGGTCTCGATCACGTCGCGCAACACCCAGGGCGTGATGCTGATCCGTCTCGGCGAGAACGAGAAGCTGGTCAAGACCGTACGCATCGACGAGCCCGAGGAGGTCGAGAGCGAATCCATCGAGGGTGAATACGAAGAGACAGCACCGTCCGATGGACCGGATTCGCCGGAGCAGGGTGCGGATGAGAATGGCACCATGGACGAGACCAAAAACGACGAGTAAAGGCCTGCCGCGCCATGCCGAGCGATGAGCGCCGGGGACCAGTCGAAGCGAGGGTCTTTTGCCATGGATGGCAAAAGTAGCGCCCAGGGAAGGGTTCACAGCGCCCTCGCGCAGGCTGGTCGCCGGGTTAGCTCATCGTCAGCTAGGGCGCTCATCTCGCCTCGACACGATATGAGCAGAACGGAACCACGACGCTGATGACACGCCACTATAATTTCTGTGCCGGCCCGGCTGCGCTGCCTGTCCCGGTGCTTGAGCGGGCTCGCGAGGAGCTGCTGGACTATCAGGGACGCGGGCTCTCGGTGATGGAGATGAGTCACCGTTCCCCCGAGTTCGTCGCCATCGCCGAGCAGGCCGAGGCCGATCTGCGCGAGCTGCTCGCGATTCCCGACAACTACCACGTGCTGTTCCTGCAGGGGGGCGCCAGCCTGCAGTTCTCCATGGTGCCGATGAACCTGCTGGGGCAGGGCGGGAGCGCCAACTTCCTCTATACCGGAATCTGGGGCAAGAAGGCCCTGGCCGAGGCGAAGCAGCTGGGCTTTCCGGTCCATCTGTCGGGCTCCAGCGAGGAAAGCGGTCACACCGCGGTGCCGGCCGAGGCGGACATCGTGCTGTCGAGTGATGCCGCCTATCTGCACTACACCGCCAACGAGACCATCGGCGGCCTGGAATTCGACTATATCCCGGGAACCGCACAGGACGGGTTGCGCCGCGCCGACGGTGTCGAGGTGCCGCTGGTCTGCGACCTTTCCTCGAGCATTCTTTCCGGCCCCCTGGACGTGTCGCGCTTTGGCGTGATCTACGCCGGTGCCCAGAAGAACATCGGGCCGGCCGGCCTCACCCTGGCCATGGTGCGCGATGACCTGCTCGAGCGCCGCTGCGAGCGCATTCCGAGCCTGTTCGACTATCATGCCATGGCCGAGGCCGGGTCGATGGTCAACACTCCGCCCACCTTCGCCTGGTACCTGGCTGGCCTGGTGTTTCAGTGGCTGAAGCGCGATATCGGCGGGCTCGAGGCCATGGACGGCATCAACACACGCAAGGCGGCGAAGCTGTATGCAGCCATCGACGACAGCGATCTCTATTCCAACCCGATTGCCTTGCTGAATCGGTCGCGAATGAACGTGCCGTTCGTGCTGGGCGACGAGCGCCTCGACAAGCCGTTCCTCGACGAAGCCGAGCAAGCCGGGTTGCTCAATCTCAAGGGGCACCGTAGCGTCGGTGGCATGCGGGCCAGCCTTTACAATGCCGTGCCGGAAGCGGCGGTCGACGCCCTGATCGAATTCATGGCCGACTTCGAGAAGCGAAGGGGATGACACGATGAGCGATACCCCCACCAACCTGGATGCGTTGCGCCAGCGTATCGACGAGCTGGACAACGATATCCTGCGGCTGATCAGCGACAGGGCAACCTGCGCCAAGCAGGTCGCGGATGTTAAGACCCAGAGCGACCCCGATTCCGTCTTCTATCGGCCGGAGCGCGAGGCCCAGGTCCTGCGTCGGATCATGGAGCTGAATCGCGGGCCGCTGGACAGCGAGGAGATGGCCAGGCTGTTCCGCGAGATCATGTCTGCCTGCCTGGCGCTGGAGCAGCCGATCAAGGTCGCCTACCTGGGCCCTGAGGGTACCTTCACCCAGCAGGCCGCGCTCAAGCATTTCGGTGCCAGCGCCGTCAGTCTGCCGATGGCCGCCATCGATGAAGTCTTCCGCGAGGTCGAGGCCGGTGCCGTGAACTACGGCGTAGTGCCGGTGGAAAACTCAACAGAAGGTGTCATCAGTCATACCCTGGACTCCTTCATGGACTCCTCGATTCGCATCTGTGGTGAAGTGGTGCTGCGTATTCACCACCACCTGCTGGTATCCGAGGCCACCCTGAAGGACAAGGTGTCGCGGATCTACTCGCATCCGCAGTCCTTTGCCCAGTGTCGCAAGTGGCTCGATGCACACTACCCCCGTGCCGAGCGGGTGCCGGTGTCATCCAACGCCGAGGCTGCCAAGATGATCAAGGGGGAGTGGCACAGCGCGGCCATCGCCGGCGACATGGCGGCCAAGCTCTACGGGCTGGAGAAGATTGCCGAGAAGATCGAGGATCGCCCGGATAACTCGACGCGCTTCCTGATCATCGGCAGCCATGACGTGCCGATATCGGGCGAAGACAAGACATCCATCGTGGTGGCCATGCGCAACCAGCCTGGCGCACTGCATGAACTGCTCGAACCCTTCCATCGGCACCAGATCGACTTGACCCGCCTCGAGACCCGTCCGTCGCGGTCTGGCGTGTGGAACTATGTGTTCTTCATCGACTTCAAGGGCCACTGCGACGAGCCCCGGGTCGCCGCGGTGCTTGAAGAGGTCCGCCTGCGCGCCGCCGAGATCAAGGTATTGGGCTCCTATCCGATAGGTGTGCTCTAGGCGTGGTGGGGGATGCACCCGGCCAGGTCACCGAGTCGCGCATCCTGATCGTCGGCCTGGGGCTGATCGGTGGCTCGCTGGCTGCTGCCCTGCGTGCCGGCGGTTATAGAGGGGCACCGACCGGCGGCTTCGGGCCGGTTGAACCTGCCGGCGGCTTCGGGCCGGTTGAGCCTGCCGGCGGTTTCGGGCCGGTTGAAATCGTCGCCTGTGATCCGGATCCCGACGAGATCGCCCGTGGTATTGCCATGGGGCTGATCGACCGTGGGGATACCCGGCTAGCACCGCTGGTCGAAGGCGCCTCGCTGATCGTGCTGGCGGTGCCGGTGCTGGCCATGGAGAGCGTGATGGCCGAGCTGGCCGAGGTGCTGCCGCCAGGCGCTCTCGATGGCGAGACCCCGCGCGTCACGGTCACCGACGTGGGCAGTACCAAGGCCGCGGTGCGCGACTGTGCGCTGCGGGTCTTCGGACGCATGCCCCCAGGCCTGGTGCTGGGTCATCCCATTGCCGGGTCTGAAAAGAGCGGCGTGGCGGCAGCGAACCCGGACCTCTACGTCAATCACAAGGTGATCCTCACGCCCAGCGCCGAGACGGCGCCGGCCGCCGTCGCCCGGGTGCGTGTGCTATGGCAAGCGTGCCGCGCCCAGGTGCTGGAGATGGACGTCGAGCGCCACGACCAGGTACTGGCCCGCACCAGCCACCTGCCGCACCTGCTTGCGTTCTCCCTGGTCGATACCCTGGCTCGTCAGGACGAACGCCTGGAAATCTTCCGCTACGCTGCCGGCGGCTTTCGTGACTTCACCCGCATTGCCGGAAGCGACCCGGTGATGTGGCGAGATATCTTCGTTGCCAATCGCGAAGCCGTTCTGGCTTCCCTGGACGACTTCGAGGCCGGTGTGGCTCGGCTGCGGCGCGCTGTGGAAGCCGGCGACGGCGATGCCATGCTCGCCATCTTCGACCGGGCCAGTCATGCGCGACACTATTTCGACTCGCTCCTGAATCAGACCAGTTATCAGGTGGAATATCAGATGGAATCACAAGAGAAACTCACCTTTCGGGCGACTCCTGGCGGTCACGTGGCCGGCCGTATACGCGTGCCCGGCGACAAGTCCATTTCCCACCGCTCGATCATGCTAGGCGCACTGGCGGAGGGCATCACCGAGGTGAAGGGGTTCCTGGAGGGGGAGGACAGCCTGGCCACCCTGCAGGCCTTCCGCGAGATGGGGGTGGCCATCGAAGGACCCCACCAGGGCCGAGTCACGGTGCATGGCGTCGGGATGCATGGGCTCAAGGCGCCATCGGGGCCGCTCTATGTGGGCAATGCCGGCACCGCCATGCGTCTCTTTTCCGGCTTATTGGCCGGCCAGGCCTTCGATACCGAGCTGATTGGCGATGCCTCGCTGACCAAGCGCCCCATGGGACGGGTGGCCGATCCGCTGCGCTTGATGGGTGCGGTGATCGAGACCGCCGAAGGTGGCCGGCCGCCGTTGAGGATCCGCGGCGGGCAGGCGCTCAAGGGCATCGACTACGATATGCCCATGGCCAGCGCCCAAGTGAAATCCTGCCTGCTGCTTGCCGGCCTCTATGCCGACGGCGAGACCCGGGTGCGCGAGCCCGCTCCCACCCGCGATCACACCGAGCGCATGCTCACCGGCTTCGGCTATGAGGTTCAGCGCGAGGGCGATACCTGCTGGCTCACCGGGGGTGGCAAGCTCACTGCGGCGCCGATCGACGTGCCCTCGGATATCTCCTCGGCTACCTTCTTCCTGGTTGCAGCGGCGATCTCGCCGGGTTCGAACCTGGTACTCGAGCACGTGGGCATCAATCCCACCCGCATCGGCGTGATCAACATCCTCCAGCTGATGGGGGCCGACCTGTGGCTGGCCAATGAGCATGAAGTGGGTGGCGAGCCGGTCGCCGACCTGCATATCCGCTATGCACCGCTCCACGGGATCGACATCCCCCTGGATCAGGTGCCGCTGGCCATCGATGAATTTCCGGCGCTGTTCATCGCCGCTGCCAATGCCACTGGCACCACCCGTTTGCGCGGGGCGGAGGAACTGAGGGTCAAGGAGTCCGACCGCATCCAGGCCATGGCTGACGGCCTGGCGGCCATCGGCGTCGAACATACCGTGGTGGAAGACGGCATCGACATCGTCGGTGCCGGGGAGCGCGAGGTCGCCTACGGCGGCGGGCGGATCGACAGCCTCGGGGATCACCGTATCGCCATGGCCTTCGTGATCGCCGCGCTGCGTGCCGGCGAGGAGATCGTCATCGACGACTGCGCCAACGTGGCTACCTCCTTTCCGGGGTTCGTTGAGCTGGCCCGCACGGTTGGCCTGCAGGTCGGTGAAGAGACGGGGGTGCCGGCATGATTGACAAGCCCGCGGTGTTGACCGTGGATGGCCCCGGCGGGGCCGGCAAGGGCACCATCAGCCGCCTGGTTGCCGACCGGCTTGGCTGGCACCTGCTGGACAGTGGCGCCCTCTATCGTCTCACTGCCCTGGCGGCCCAGCGACATGGCGTGGCGCTTGATGACGAACCTGCGCTTGAGCGTGTGGCCGCTGAGCTGGACGTGACGTTCGTGGCCGAAGGGGACAAGACTCGCGTGCTGCTTGAAGGTGACGATGTCAGCCGCGAGATTCGCACCGAGCAGGCCGGCGAAGCGGCTTCGCAGATCGCTTCACTGCCGGCGGTGCGTCAGGCGCTGTTGCAGCGCCAGCGCGACTTTCGAAAAGCGCCAGGCCTGGTGGCGGACGGCCGCGACATGGGCACCGTGGTTTTCCCCGATGCCCAGCTCAAGGTGTTCCTCACGGCGAGCTCCGAAGAGCGTGCGCGAAGGCGCTACCTTCAGTTGCAGGAAGCCGGGGTGGATGCTAGTCTATCGAGTCTTTTGAAGGAGATTCAGGCACGCGATGCACGCGACATGCAGCGCAGCGTGGCCCCGCTCGTACCGGCCGATGACGCCCTCGAGCTGGATACCACGAGCCTGAGTATACCGGAAGTGGTGGAACGGTTGACGGAGTGGCTGGCCGAACGCGGCCTCACCCGGCTGACTTGATCTCCCTTGCGGCGCCCCCGTCAGGATGTGATGGCATGGCCGAGCAGCCCTTTCTCTGAAAGCTCGTCCAGGTCGAACCGGCGTTAACATTCCCGGGGGTTTGGCAAATTAGGCCCGCACTCGCTGGTGGTGCGGAGAAGGCGGCAACGCCTCAACACCGTTGATCACGTAGGAAAATCATGAGCGAAAGCTTTGCTGAACTGTTTGAACAGTCACTCCAGGACATCAACATGGAGCCGGGCGCCATCGTCACGGCTACTGTCGTCGACATCGAAGGTGACTGGGTCACCGTCAATGCCGGCCTGAAGTCCGAAGGACAGATTCCCGTGGCTCAGTTCCGCGACGAAAGTGGCGAACTGAACATTGCGATCGGCGACGAAGTCAGCGTCGCCCTGGAAGCCGTCGAAGACGGTTTCGGCGAGACGCGTCTGTCTCGCGAGAAGGCCAAGCGCGCCGAGGCGTGGAAGGTGCTGGAAGCGGCCTTCGAGAAGGAAGAGATCGTCAAGGGCGTGATCAACGGCAAGGTGAAAGGCGGTTTTACCGTCGATATCGATTCCATTCGTGCCTTCCTGCCGGGCTCCCTGGTGGACGTGCGTCCGGTGCGCGACACCACGCACCTGGAGCACAAGGAACTCGACTTCAAGGTCATCAAGCTCGATCCGAAGCGCAACAACGTCGTGGTTTCCCGTCGTGCCGTTCTCGAAGCCGAGAACAGCGCCGAGCGTGAAGCCCTGCTGGCCACCCTGCAGGAAGGCCAGCAGATCATGGGTATCGTCAAGAACCTGACCGACTACGGCGCCTTCGTCGATCTGGGCGGCGTCGATGGCCTGCTCCACATCACCGACATGGCCTGGAAGCGCATCAAGCATCCGAGCGAGATCGTGGCCGTGGGCGACGAGATCAACGTCAAGGTGCTCAAGTTCGACCGTGAGCGCAACCGCGTCTCGCTGGGCCTGAAGCAGCTGGGCGAAGATCCCTGGGTCAACATCAAGGATCGCTACCCCGAGAGCACCGTGGTCACCGCGCGTGTCACCAACCTCACCGACTACGGCTGCTTTGCCGAGCTGGAAGAGGGTGTCGAGGGTCTGGTTCACGTCTCCGAAATGGACTGGACCAACAAGAACATCCACCCGTCCAAGGTCGTCAACATCGGCGACGAAGTGGATGTGATGATCCTGGATATCGACGAAGAGCGTCGTCGTATCTCCCTGGGTATCAAGCAGTGCACCGCGAACCCGTGGGAAACCTTCAACGCCCAGTACAACAAGGGCGACCGGGTTGCCGGTACCATCAAGTCGATCACCGACTTCGGTATCTTCATCGGTCTGGAAGGCGGTATCGACGGCCTGGTTCACCTCTCCGACCTCTCCTGGTCCGAGACCGGTGAAGAAGCCGTTCGTCGCTTCAAGAAGGGCGACGAGGCGGAAGCCGTCATCCTCTCCATCGATCCCGAGCGTGAGCGCATCTCCCTGGGTATCAAGCAGCTCGATACCGATCCGGTTGCCGAGTACCTGGCCGTCAACGACAAGGGCACCGTCGTCTCCGGGCGCGTGGTCGAGGTCGATGCCAAGGAAGCCCATGTCGAGCTGGCGACCGATGTCGTTGCCATCCTCAAGGCTTCCGAGATCAGCGCCGACCGCGTCGAAGATGCTCGCAACGTGCTGAACGAAGGCGATACCGTCGAAGCTCGCATCGTCGGCGTCGATCGCAAGAACCGCGCGATCAGCCTCTCGATCAAGGCCAAGGATCAGGACGACACCCGTCAGAACCTGAAGAAGCTGCGTGAAGAGAGCCCCGAAGCAGGTGGTCCGACCACCATCGGTGACCTCATCAAGCAGCAGATGGGTCAGGACTGATCCCTACGGCCCCGATCACTCGGGGCCGTCAGGAACGGTTGACAGAACGCCGCCCCGGCATGCCGGGGCGGCGTTCTTTTTTTTGGTTCATCGCATTTAGGCGTGTACCTGCTCTGCATAGGCTGCATTGCGGAAGGGGGCTCGACGACAGCGACGCAGGCGCTCCTTGTTGGAGCGCCGCTTTGCGTCGCGACTGGCGGCGATAGGCGCCCGGGTCTGGCAACGTCTGTCCCCGTCCGTGCGGAACATTACGCATCGGTGGTAGCTTGATGGGGGGTAGGGCGGTACTCTGCAAGACGTAGGTGAATTTGCAGCGTCAACCGGAGCCCAGGAAGCCGCCATGGCCACCATTGAACACAGTGCAATACTCAGGGCCTCGCCGGAGCGCGTCTTTGCGCTTCTGGAGCGGGTCGAAGACTTCGTCGAGTACTCCGACATGATCCAGGCGATCGAACCGTTGGGCGGCGAGCGTTACCGCTGGCATGTTCGTGCGGTGGGTATGGACTGGTCCTTCGATGTGGAAATTACCGAGAAGCAACCGCCGAAGACGCTGGCTTGGGAATCCCTGGAAGGGGTGCGCAATCAGGGCTGCTATCGGCTCACGCCAGTGGCGGAAGGCACCCAGGTGGCACTTACCGTGACCTATGTCATTCGCAACCGGATGGTGGAGAAAGCGGTGACGCGTGCCGCCAGGCCGCTGGTCAACAAGGTCAGCCGTCAAATTCTCGAGCGCGTAGAGGCCAAGCTGTGATTCAATCGACTCGACGAGGCCACCGGCCTCATTCGAGGATGTATCGATGATCAAGGGGCTACTGTGGTGTTTGACCCTGCTGGTCCTCCAGCTGGGATTGCTGCGTTACGTGGACCTGCGTGTCGCGGCCATGCCGCGATTGGAAGACGCGCCGGAAGCCTCTCCCGGCAACGCTTCGTCACTCGGCCGGGAGGGTGGTCTCGACGCGTGACCCAGGCACCGTCGCATGGCACCATGTGCCCTTTCCAAAGGGCGAGCGAGACAAGCTAATGCAGCAAGACACCTCATTGCGCCGACGGTGGCGCCTGGTAGCCGTCGGTGCAAGCCTGCTCATGGCAGGTTATCTGTGGATATGGCACTCGCCCGATCTTATCGCCATCAAGCACTGGGCCGAAGAGGCGTCTCACCATCCGCTGACGATCATCAGCGTCATCGCGATCATGGCCATCACCCTGGCCTTTGGCTTGCCTGGCAGCATCGGGCTGTGGCTGATCGCGCCTTTCTACCCGCCGCAAGTCGCAACTCCCATGCTGATCGTCGGTAGCGTCGGCGGTGCGCTGGGGGCCTATCATCTGGCAGCCAGGGTTGGTGATCGCTGGAATCCCAAGGGATTGACTCGCAAGATCATGCGGATGCTGGAGAAGCGCAGCGACTTCCTCACCCAGTGCGCCCTGCGTGTCCTGCCGGGTTTCCCCCACTCGGTAATCAACTTCGCCGCCGGGTTGCGTCGCCTGCCGCTGCGCACCTTCGTGGTCGCCGCCGTGGTGGGGCTCGGTATCAAGTGGGCGGTCTATGCCAGTGCCATTCACAGTACGCTGGAGGCCGTGGGGAAGGGGGAGAATGCCATCAGTGCAGATATCGTGCTGCCGCTGGTGGCATTGGCCCTGCTTCTACTGGCCGGGGCCTGGATGCGGCGCAGGGTGGAAGAGGGGCGGGGGGTGTAGTCCGATTGGTTGCCAGGTTAGTTGCGATCCGATTCTTCGTAATGCGCCACGCCGTCGCGCCCGTCATGCTTGACGCCATACATGGCCTTGTCCGCGGCATCGACCATGGCACTGACGGTATCGAAATCGGCATCTTCCAATGAGGCGATACCGATGGATGCGGTCACATGCAGGGGGTCGCCCGCAGTCTGGGCGAGGGGCTGGGAAGCCAGGTAGTGGCGGATCCGGGCGCCCAATCGGCTGGCTTGGTCGCGGCGGGTGTTTGGCATGATCACCAGGAACTCTTCGCCGCCATAGCGGCCAGCGATATCATCTTCCCGTACCATATTCTCCAGTGCGGCGGCGAAGCGAATCAGCACTTCGTCACCGAAGCGGTGGCCATAGAGGTCATTGATGCGCTTGAAATGGTCCAGGTCGATGAACATGACCGACAGCGGTCGATTTCCTATCTGCGCATTGTCGAAGTGCTGCACCAGCAGCTTTTCCAGCCAGGGGCGGTTGGCCAGCCGGGTCAGGTGATCCATGCGGTGCTGTTCGTCGAGCGCATCATGGCGGGCCAGCAAGGATTCAAGCTCATGGCGCTGTTCGGCTAGACGCTGGTTGAGCAGCAGATTCTGTTCGAAGAGCAGTTCCTTGGCTTCGGCCAGGAGTGTCGTGCTGTTGATGTCGGGGGGACAGGTGATTTCGAATAGCTTGGCCAGGGTAGGCAGGCGTTGTTGTAGGTCCTCCAGCACGGATACCAGCATGGCGATATCCAGCGACTCGAGCATTGCCAGTTGATGCAGCAGGTCACTGAAGGCCGCTGCCGGTGCATGGGCAAGCCAGCCATCGGCGATGCGACAGGAAAGGCGCAGGCAGAGACGCTTCGGATTTCCATCTTCCAGGGGGCCATGACTCTCCGCGATACTTTCGGCCATGGCGGCGGGTACGCCCCAACTGAGGGCAAGCCAGGCGCCCACCAGCGAGTGATCGCAGCCATAGAGCCGATGTTCGGTCTCGCGCAGCTTGTCGTGATTGCGCAGGCTGGGCACCTGCTGGGAGTAGCGTTCAGCGTCGACGGCTTCGAGTGCCAGTATACCGATGTCCTGGATCAGCGCCGTGGTAAACAGCTGGCCAGCCTCTTCAGGACAGAGCTGCTCGGCAAGCTGTTGGGCGGCCAGAGCGGCGATGATCGAGCGTTGCCACAGATAGTCGTATTCCAGGATATCACTCGCGCCGGGCCGTGGAAGGCCGAAGCTCATTGCCGCGGCCAGAGTGGCATCCAGGCCGAGGCGCGAGACGGCGTCGTGACAGGTAACGACTCGATTGCCGCTGCGAGAGAAGTAGGCGCTATTGGCCATGGACAGCAGGCGCAGCGTTAGTGCAGGGTCCTGCTGGATTGCCGTGGCAAAGTCGTCAAGCCGGGGCTCCGGTGCGCGGGCCAGACCGATGACTCGGGCAGCCGCCGCAGGCAGGCTCGGCAGCGTGCGACAGTCTCCCAGGCGCAGGCGTAACGTATCGGGGAGCGGAGAGAGCTCAGGAGTTGTCAGGCCAATAGCTCCATCGGAATCGGCGGTCGACATCCTATCGCTTGGCATGGTAACTCCTGATTTAAACAGTTGTTTGTTATTTTTGCTAAGTTACCATAATCGAATGATCAATCAATTTACTTTTTACGCAGCTACATTTTCTGCAGCCATTTTTTCCCAGTTACGTCTTCCGCAACGATGCGTCCAGGTGGTCGACCACCTCGGCCCAATCGGCGTCCTCCTCCAGCGCATCAAAAATGAAGGCGGACTGGGATTCACTCCAGAAAGGCGCTTCGTGAAGCTGCATGGTCTCGGGCAGCGGGGCATGATGTTCGATGAAGTCCCTGATGGAGGCATCGTCGGCAGGCAAGCCCAGCTGCTCGAAGAGCTCGGTAAAGTGATGAACAGGTTTTTCCATGGTATGTCACCCCTAAAGTAAGCGTAGAGTACCAAAACCGTCGTCGGATTGTGCCCCGCTCGGGCGGTACACTTCAACGCTGGGAGGCTAATATTGGCGTTTAATCAACGCTCGCCAACCAGCGATGTAAGAAAAAGTCGCCTGCGCTCGCTGTCGCCGATGGGCTGGGCCAGCAGGTGGACCAGCTTGGTATAGGCGGCTTCCGGTGTCATGCCGTCCCCCGAAAGTATACCAGCCTCGGCCAGCCCCTGGCCGGCGGCGTATTGGCCGATGGCAACGCTGCCTTGGGGACACTGGCTGATTGCCGCCAATAGCTTGCCTTCCCCAGTGGCCTTGGCCAGTACCCCCAGCAGCGATGGGTCCTCTGGCGCATTACCACCGCCCCAGACCTCCAGTAGCGCCCCTTGTACCCGGTTGTCCTCCAGCCAGGCTGCCAACTGCCAGGCCTGGATGCCGGGCCACAGGGCGATGCGAGCCACACCGCCGGCCTCCAGCGGGGCATAGTCGGGCAGCTCGAAACGGGGAGCACCACGCTGCTGTGCTTCCAATCCACGGGTGGGGTAGAGCACCGTATCATCGCCGACGCGCTCCCCCAGCAGGGGATAGTTGGGGCTGGCAAAGGCATCGGCGGCTTCGCTATGCAGCTTGCATGCACAGACTCCGCGAAACAGCTTGTCGGCGAAGGCCACGGCGACCTCCTGCAGGCGCGGCTCGGTGGCGAAGCGAAGTGCCAGCTCCACGTTGGCCACGGCATCGCTGTCTGGCGCCTCGAGAGGGAGCATCGCCCCGGTCACGATTACAGGGCGGTCCAGCCCCTGGAGCTGATAGGCAAGACTGGCCGCAGTCCATGCCAAGGTGTCCGTGCCGTGGAGCACCACTACGCCGGCGTAGTCCGGCAAGTCCTTGGCAATGGTATGGGCGAGGCGCTGCCAGTCCATGGCAGTGGCAGCGCTGGAATCGATGGGCTTCTCTGTTTCCTTGACCACGAAGGCCGGCAGGCGCGCCTGCCGCGTCGGGGGCAGGGTGGCAAGGGCACTGTGTAGCCGAGTGTTCATATTACCGCCGACGGCCAGGCCGCGGGGGGAGGCTACCATTCCCAGGGTGCCGCCAACGTAGAGAACCAGCACGGGGCGATCGACGGAGAAGGGCGCGGTCATGTGGGCTCCTGGCAGTCACGGTGGCGAAGTGGAAGCCGCATGATAGCGCTATTGCAACACGGTCTCACTCCCCGGTGCTGACTCTCACGCCATCGGCGACCTGCTCGCCGGGGTGGTTGATGACCGACTCACCCTCCGCTAGCCCCGCCAGTACTTGCGTGATCATTCCCTGGCGGCGGCCGATCTCAAGCTGTCGACGCACAGCACGCCCCTCATCGATGACAAAGACGGCCCATTCCCCCTGGTGCCGGAACAGTGCGCCAGTGGGAATCTGCAGGACATCATCGTCATGCCAGATCAGGAACTCGGCATCGATACGGAACCCCTTTCCCAGGCCCAGGGCGGCTGGATCGACACTATCACTGAACGCGACGATAACCGGCACGCGCTGCTCGTCCACCCCAAGTGCCGAGATACGGGTAAAGCCCGCCGGCTCGACTCGCCTGACCTCTCCCTGCAAGGGATCTCCCCCCCATCCACTTAGGCGAACCGGCATGCCTGGACGCAGGCGCACCGCGTCCATGGAGAGCAGGTCCACCTGCACTTCAAGATCAGCCGGCCTCCCCAGCTCGAGAATCGGTTCTCCCGCTGCCACGCTGCCTTCACAGCATCGGTGGAGTGTCAGGACCTGGCCCGTAACGGGAGCACGTATCGCCAGTTCGGCGGTATCGTTGGCCCCGCCACGCTGGCCGCTGGCAATGTCGAGCATGGCCCGTGCCGCCTCGACTTCGAAGCGTGCCACTTCGACGTGGGAGGCGGCAGAGTTCTCCAGGGCCCGCTGACGGTCGCGCTGGTTCTGGCGGTGCTCCAGCTCGGCGGTGGACACCAGGTTGCGCTCGTGAAGCTGGCGGTAGCGCTGATACTCCGCCTCGGCGAAGCGGCGGTCGGCACGAGCGGTTTCCAGGTTGGCCTGGGCCGCCTGCCATCGGGCCTGTGCCGCCTGCAGATTGTCTTCGGCCTGCTGGCGCGAGCGGGCATCCAGTGCCGGCGCCGGACTTGGCTCCAGGCGAAACAGAATATCGCCTTCCGTCACCATGTCGCCGACCTCCAGGTTGACGCGCTGCAGGTAGCCGACGATGGGTGCCGAGACATTCCAGGTATCCCGCAGCCGGGTGCGGCCCTCTTCGGTCACCGTTTCGCTGAACGATCCGCGCTGTACCGAGGCGCTGCTGACGCTGATCGGGGCGGGCCACAGCGCCCAGGTCACAGCAGCGATGACGGAAAGGACCAGGGTGGTGAACACCAGGCGCTTGATGATTCGTGGCGCGTTCTTGTTGATCGTCATTGTCTTTCCTTGTCTACTCCACGGCTTTCAGGGCAGTAACCATGTCCAGGCGCCCCAGGCGCCGCATCACCAGTACTGCAACCACCGCCGAGGCGGCAATCACGCCGGTGGCGGCGAAGCCGAATGCATGAGGGGTCAGAACCATGGGTACCCGGAACAGGTCATTGGTGAAGGCCTGGTTGAGCAGCGCACTGAAGCCGGTGCCGAATAGCCAGCCCAACGGTATCGCCAGTGCCGTGATCAGGGCGATCTCGCCGAGCAGTATCCGTGCGACCTCGGATCGGCTGTAGCCCAGAACCCGAAGCGTGGCGAGCTCTCTTGCCCGTTCGGCGAAGGCGATGCGAGCATTGTTGTAGACCACGCCGAAGGCGATGGAAGCGGCCAGGGCCACGAAGACCAGGGCGATCATGAGGATGGTCTCGTCCATATAGTCCCGAATGCCTCGTTCGGCCACCGCCAGCTGGCCGATTCCGGCCACGGCAGGCATGCGATTCAGCGCCTCGTTCAGCGCATCTTGTCGGTCGCCGTCGACCAGCAGCCAGGCACCGCTGATGGCCGGTCCCTCACCGAGCAGCGCATTGAGGGTATCCCGTTGCAGGTAGGCGCCGACGCCGATGGGTTCGTCCACCAGCGCCGTCAGCGTCAGCTGGAGATGCTGGCGCCTGCCCTCCATCACCGCCACCTGTAGCGTGTCGCCCACCTCTGCCTGGAGGTGGTCGGCCAGAAAGCGGGTCAGCATCACGCCTTGGGCGGGGAGCCGCTGGGAGCGTTCCTGGTCGTCCAGCACCTGACGCAGGCTGGGCTGTTCGTCCATTCCCAGCAGGCTGGTGCGGTACTCCCGGTGTCCATGACTGAGGGTCACGGGAACCCGGCGCCAGCCTTCCACGGCAAGAACGCCGGGCAGATGACGCAGCTCGCCCAACGCTCGGGCGGGTGTCACCTCGCCGAAGGTCAGCTCGATGTCCATGCGCATCACCTGGCGGTATTGCAGGTCGAGCATCTTATCTACGGCGCTGAGCTGGTACGCTCCCATCATCAGCAGGCCTGCCGACAGGGCGATGCCGGTCACCGAGAGTGCCGCCTTGGTGGGGTGGCGCAGCAGGTGGCGCAGTATGATTCGCGACTCGTTGCCCAGCGCCCGGCCCAGCGGCGAGCGCTCCAGCCAGGTGCGGCGAAAGCGCTGCGGGGCCGGGGGGCGCATGGCCTCCGCCGGCGGCTCCCGGACGGCCCGCCACACGGCGTGCCAGGTGCCTGTCAGGGCTGCCAGCCCGGCAACGGCCAGCGCCAGGGCCATGGACCAGGGAGGCACCCGGAAGTGCATTTCGGGGAAGCGGAAATAGTCGCTGTAGATGCCGGCCAGCCCACGTGCCGACCAGGCCCCCAGCAGTACCCCCGCGGCCCAGCCGAGCAGCACGATGGCAGCGGCAAGCCAGCCATAGTGCCGGGCCAGTTCGCCGTTGCGATAGCCGAAGGCCTTGAGCATGGCCAGGGGTTCGCGCTGGGTCTGGATGATACGACCCATCACCACATTGAGCAGGAAGGCTGATACGGCGAGAAAGATCGTGGGCAGTATCGTCGCCTGGGCGCGCTGCTGAGCCAGCTCCTCCTCGAGGAAACGATGCGACTGCTGGTCATGGCGGGTCTGGGTGCCGGTTCCGCCGTAGCGGGCCAGGATAAGGTCGAGTTCGTCGATCAGGGTGTCGGCGTCGGCGCCGGCCTGCAGCGTAACCAGCAGCTGGTTGAAGGCGCCCTCCATGCCGAAGGCGCTTGCCAGGGCGCGCTGGTTCATCCAGAGCGTGGCATAGCGATGATAATCCGGCAGCATGTCGGTGGGGGCGGCCTGGTAGATGACCTCGGGGCTGCGTGCGATGCCGCTCAACAGCAGGCGTGTCTCGCGGCCGTCGATGATCGCTTCAAGGGTATCGCCGGGGACAAGCCCATGCGCCTCGGCAAAGGCGTCACTGACCACGGCCTGGTCGCTGCGTCCCACCTCCGGTAGGCTGCCGGCGAGTAGATGCAGACGGTTGAGGTTGGGTTGGCGGCCATCGGGCAGCGAGAGCATCACGCCGCGCACCGGGTCGTCGAATCCGGTCACGGCCAGGCGCACCGGGGCACGTACCCGGGGCTCCATGCGGCTCACGCCGTCCAGGGTCTCGAGTCGCTCCACCAGGCCCAGCGGTGCTCGCTTGAGGTCGGCAAAGAGGTCGGCGTAGTGATGGCTGGCGTAGAAGCGGTCGCGGGAGCTTGTCAGGGCTTCCAGAACGGTCAACGACATCACCAATGTCATCACGCCGCTGGCGATGACCACAGCAATGGCAAGCGCCTGGCCCTTGAGCCGAAGCAGGTCGCGTAGCAGCTTCCAGTGGAGGGTGGCGAACTTCATGCTATTACCAGCGAAGCTCGCCCGGCGGCCTGCGCCCGGCATTGGTGTGTATGTCGCCCACCTGGCCGTCGCGTAGGCGTATCACCCTGTCGGCCATCTCACCGATTACCTCATTGTGGGTGATGATGGCCAGGGTAGTGCCGGTGGTGCGATTGATCTCCTCTAGAACTTCCAGCACGCGAATCCCGGTGCGAAAGTCGAGCGCGCCAGTGGGCTCGTCGCAGAGCAGCACTTCCGGACGCTTTGCAATCGCCCTGGCGATGGCGACGCGCTGCTGCTCGCCGCCGGAGAGCTGGGAGGGAAAGTGGTCCAGCCGTGCCTCCAGCCCTACCATGGCGAGTGCCTCTTCCGGTGTCATGGGATCGCGGCTGATGTCGGTGACGATGGCCACGTTCTCGCGGGCCGTCAGGCTCGATATCAAGTTATAGAATTGGAACACGAAGCCGACATGATGGCGGCGGTACTCGGTAAGTGTCCGTTGACTGGCATGGGCCAGGTCGTGGGGTTGCCTGTTGCGGTCGATATAGCTAAGGCTGCCTTCGCTCGGGCTGTCCAGGCCACCCATGATATTGAGCAGGGTCGATTTGCCCGAACCGGAGGCACCCAGCATTACCACTAGCTCCCCGGCATGGAGCTCGAGATCGACGCCGCGCAGCGCCTGGATGGTCACGTCGCCCATGCGGTAGAAGCGCTTGAGCCCGTGGGTCTGGAAGACCGGCTGTGGCTGGTCGTGCATCGCTTGCCTGTTGTGTTCGGGGGCTATGGGCATTATGCATGGTGCGTGCAGGGCAGGGTATGAGAATGGAGACCGGAAAACGGTAAGCCGCATCGCTTTTGATAAGGATCAAGGAATGTCAGCAGGGAGAGTGAGGGAATGAAACGGCCCTTGTCGCACTGGGTGCTCCTGGTGACGCTGGCCGTACTCTGGGGCAGCTCTTTCGCGCTGACCCGTATTGCCGTGGCGGAGCTGACGCCGGCCATGGTGGTGGCAGGGCGCAACATGGTGGCAGCCCTGGGGCTATTGATGCTGGTGGTGATGCTGGGTCGAGCCTGGCCGCGTGGGCGCCGTGTCTGGGCCTTCATGCTGGCCATTGCGGTGATCGGTAACATGGCCCCCTTCCTGCTGATCAGCTGGGGGCAGCAGCGTATCGATAGTGGGCTGGCCGGGATTCTGATGGCGGTGATGCCCCTGGTGACACTGGTGCTGGCGCACTTCCTGGTTGCCGGTGAAACGCTGACCCGCCAGCGCCTGCTCGGGTTCACCATCGGCTTTGTCGGTATCCTGGCACTGATCGGCCCTGCTGCAATCCGCGAGCTTGGCGGGCACGGCGAGACCCTCATGGCACAGCTGGCGGTGCTGCTGGCGGCCTGTTGCTATGCCGTCAACGCTATCGTGTCTCGCCACAAACCGGCCAGCGACGCCTGGTCGACCTCGGCGCTGGTGCTGGGCATGGCATGGCTCTTGACGCTGCCGCTGGCAGTGTCCCCCTACCTGGGCGAAATGCCGCCCGCGCTCTCGCTGTCAGCGGGGGCGCTCTGGGCGGTGCTGATCCTGGGCATCATCTGCACGGCGATGGGCAGCGTGGTCTTCTTTACGCTGGTGGCTGCGGCGGGGCCGACCTTCCTGTCGCTGATCAACTACTTGATCCCGCTGTGGGCCGTGGTCATCGGCATCCTCTTCCTGGGCGAGCGGCCGGAGTGGAATCACCTGCTTGCGCTGATACTGATCCTGATAGGAGTGGCCATTTCCCAGCGCCGGTAGTCAGGCCGTGGCCGCCGCCAAGGCGCCTGGCGGCGCCAGTCGCGACGCGGAGCGGCGCTCCAAGTGCGCCCGTGAAGGCGTGCACACAACTCGGTGGAAGTCCGAGTCGGGGTAAGCCATGACCCCGTAGTCGAAGGTAACTGCGTCGCCGTGAGGCGGGGTGGGAAGCAACCGGAGGCGAACTGGCGGTCCGCAGGATGACGAACTCGATTCG
>NZ_JAHXBV010000025.1:0-25634 GCF_019915905.1 Halomonas sp. ANAO-440
TGACGCGGATCTTGACGTTGTAGTCGATGACGCGTTTGACCGCGACGAGTACTTTCATGGTGTCCTCGCTTGGTTCGCTCTGTGAACCATCTGGTTAGGGACTCGCTGATCTACCCGGTTGGAACCGAAGCTACCAGCGCTTCCTATGTCAGCTAGGCCAGCCGTTGGGCCACGAACCGGCTGACATGCCTCTGTGTCCATGCGCTGCCCATGCGTTTCATGCAAGCGTTTGATAGGCACCGCACCGAAAAACCTTCCCAATGTGCCACAGGCGCACCCATGGCAACAATCCCTTCCACGGCCAGACCTTGGTCAGCCAATTGACACATTGCCCATCGTAGGGGTGTCCTGAGTCGTCTATTATGCCTATCATGGAGAATATCGAGAAGCAAACGACCGTTTTAATGACTATCGACGTTAGTGGTAGACCGTAACCGACGGCGAATGAGTGAGGAGCGACCGGATGTCAGAGCAAGTAGAGCGGGATTCGATGGAGTTCGATGTGGTCATCGTCGGCGCCGGGCCTTCGGGCCTGGCGGCGGCCTGCCGCCTGATGCAGCAGGCCAATGAAGCAGAGCAGGAACTGACGGTGTGCGTCGTGGAGAAAGGCTCCGAGGTGGGGGCGCACATCCTCTCGGGCGCCGTCTTCGAACCCCGTGCCCTGGCCGAACTCTTTCCCGACTGGGAAGAGCGCGGCGCCCCGCTCACCACGCCGGCCATTCGCGACGAGCTCTACCTGCTCAAGGATGCCGAGAAGGCCCAGAAGCTGCCCAACGCCCTGGTACCCAAGAGCATGCACAATACCGGCGGCCAGAACCACGGTGGAGGGTCAGCCCGCTACGTGATCAGCGCCGGCAACCTCTGCCGCTGGCTGGCCGAGCAGGCGGAAGGACTCGGCGTGGAGGTCTTCCCCGGTTTCGCTGCCCAGGACGTGATCCAGGACGAAAATGGCACGGTCCGGGGCATCCTGATCGGCGACATGGGCATTGCGGCAGATGGCACGCCAAAGGACAGCCATATGCCGGGCATGGAGCTGCTGGCCAAGTACACCCTGTTTGCCGAAGGCTCCCGTGGCCATCTGGGCAAGCGGCTGATCGAACAGTTCAAGCTGGATGAGGGGCGTGACCCGCAGCACTACGGTATCGGCCTCAAGGAGCTGTGGGACATACCCGCCGAGAAACACGAACCGGGCCTGGTGCTGCACGGCTCCGGCTGGCCGCTGGCCAAGGATACCCACGGCGGCTGGTTCCTCTATCACGCCGAAAACCAGCAGGTGGTGGTCGGCCTGATCATGGACCTTTCCTACCAGAACCCCTGGCTGTCGCCCTTCGACGAATTCCAGCGGATGAAACACCATCCGGTACTCAAGCAGCACCTGGATGGCGGCAAGCGCATCGCCTACGGTGCTCGCGCCATTACCAAGGGCGGCCTGAACTGCCTGCCGAAGATGACCTTCCCGGGTGGCCTGCTGATCGGTTGTGACGCCGGCACCCTCAACTTCGCCAAGATCAAGGGACTTCACACTGCCATGAAGTCGGGCCTGGTGGCGGCCGAGGCGGTCTTCGAGGCGATAGCGGGAGGTGATGAGGGTGGCCAGGAACTTACCGCCTTTACCGAAAAATGGGAGCAAAGCTGGGCCTATGCTGAACTCAAGGAAAGCGCCAGCTTCGGCCCGGCGATCCACAAGTACGGCACCGTGGGCGGTGGCGCCTACAACTTCATCAATCAGCTGCTAGGCGGCAAGCTGCCCAACGTCCATGACACCACGCCGGACCATGCGGCACTCAAGCCAGCCAGCGAGTTCGAGAAGATCGACTACCCCAAGCCGGACGGCAAGCTCTCCTTCGACAAGCTCTCCTCGGTGTTCCTGTCGAATACCAACCACGAGGAGGACCAGCCCTGTCACCTGAGACTCGCCGATCCGGAGCTACCGATCCGCGAGAACCTGCCCAAGTACGCCGAGCCGGCTCAGCGCTACTGTCCGGCGGGTGTCTATGAGGTGATCGAAGGCGACGACGGCAAGCCGCAGTTCCAGATCAACTTCCAGAACTGCGTGCACTGCAAGACCTGCGACATCAAGGACCCGGCCCAGAACATCACCTGGGTGGCACCGGAGGGCGGCGGCGGCCCCAACTATCCCAACATGTAGTCGTATCAAAGGATAAAGGGCGTGCCAGGTGGCACGCCCTTTTCGTTGGCGCCGATAGGCCTCAGCCCAACGCCTTTAACAGCACCTCGACTACCCGCCGCTGCTGCTCGGCCTGAAGATAGGGATGCATCGGCAGGCTAAGTATCTCCCAGCATACCGCCTCGGTAACTGGCAAGCGACGGTCAGGATCAGCAACGGCAGGCTGGAGATTGAGCGGAACCGGGTAGTGTACGGCGGTCGGCACGCCGGCATCGGCCAGCGTCGCCTGCACCTCATCACGACGCGGTACGCGGATACTGTACTGGGCATGCACGCTGGTATTACCTGCTGCCAAGGTCGGCGCCGTGACGACACCGGACTCGCCCAACAACCTGTCATAGCGCTCGGCTGCCTGCTGCCTCAGCACCAGCTCTTCGTCAAAGATATCGAGCTTTGCCAGCAGTATGGCAGCCTGAAGCGTATCGAGCCGACTGTTCATGCCCACTCGGGTATGGTGGTAACGCCGGGCCTCACCATGTCGGGCCACGAGGCGAGCTGCCTCTGCCAGGGCATCGTCGTCGGTGAACAGGGCACCACCGTCACCGTAGGCACCGAGTGGCTTGCTGGGAAAGAAGCTGGTGCATGCGATGCGTGACAGGCCGCAGGAACGACGCCCATGGCGGGTGGCGCCGAAGCTTTGCGCGGCATCCTCCACCACATATAGCCCATGGCGCTGCGCCAGCGCTTCGATCGACTCCATGTCGGCGCACTGGCCAAACATCGAGACCGGCATGATGGCACGGGTTCGCGGTGTGATGGCCGCCTCGACCCGAGCGGGATCGAGCAGGTAGGTATGCGGGTCGATGTCCACATAGACCGGCCTGGCACCAGCAAGCACAACGCTTTCGGCACTGGAGATGAAGGTAAAACCGGGCACGATCACCTCATCGCCCGGGCCGATATCGAGGGCCATCAGCGCGATCTGCAGTGCATCGGTGCCATTGGCGCAGCCGATGCAGTGAGAGACGCCTACATAGTCGGCCAGGCGGCGCTCCAGCTCGGCCACTTCTGGCCCCAGCACATAGCGGCCGTGAGCCAGGACTTCCTGAATGGCGGCGTCCAACCGGGGCTTGATACGCGCCTGCTGCGCGGCAAGATCAATGAAGTTCACTCGACCTCCTCCGCTCAATCCTGGGTGGGGACATCGCCAGCACGAGCCGAGGCGATACGGGACAGCTGGGGGTGGGCCTCTTCTGCTCGCGGCGCCTCCGGGCTCGCCTGGCCCAGTTGATAGACAGTCTCGAGGCAATGTCGCACGGTCTCGATCCCAAAGCCGCGCCCGGCGAGAATCTCGCGATAGCTGACGGTGTGCAGATCGGTAAAACCGCTGGAAAACTCGAACTCTTCGCCGTCGCAGGTAATGCTGCGATAGGTCGAGTGCTGGCCACGTACGCGCTCGGGCAGATCCTCGGCGTCGATGGAGAGGAACCAGCGCACCTTCGCTTTCTCGTATTCGAGAAAGCCGGCAGCCTTGTGCTCGTCATGGTAGTGCAGCACCATGCGCTTCAACTCGCCGAAGATCACGTGCAGCATGTCGAAGAAGTGGATGCCGATCTCTGCCATCACGCCGAAAGACTTGCGCGGATCGCCCTTCCAACTGGCCAGGTACCAAGGACCGCGAGCGGTGATATAGGTCAGTTCGACGTCGTACTGACCAACGCGCTGCTCTGCCATTACCTTGTCCCGCAATTCATGGATGGCCGGATGGTGGCGCAGCTGCATGATGCTGTAGACCCGTTGCCCGGTCTCTTCTTCGATGCAACGCAGCTCATCAAGCTGGGCCGGCGTCGATACCAGGGGCTTCTCGCAGATCACGTCGCAGCCAAGATGCAGCCCAGCCGAGATATGGGCGCTATGAAAGTGGTTGGGGGAGCAGACCACCCAGTAATCGATAGCTTTGTTACCTTGCCGCTTCAGCCGCCAGGCATGTTCGAGGAAATATTCGAACTGGGTAAAGAACGAGCAGTTTGTCGATATCGAATCGATGATGCCCACCGAGTCATTGATGTCGTAGGCTGCCACAAGGTCATGGCCCGTCTCCTTGATGGCCTGCATATGACGAGGCGCGATATAACCGGCCGCACCAATAAGCGTAAAATTCATGTGATATCCCCCGGATTCCCATGCATGTCGATTCCTTGAAGCCCAACGACCGACGCTACCGCCTGCATGGCGAGCAATACAAGATGCATCAATTAGCCACGCACTAACGGCCTGGACGGATCACGAATCCAGTCGCTCCATGACCCCCCATACAGCCGGGGCAAGGGGCGACCGGCAATCGCATAGGCCAGGATATTGTGGCAGGCGGTCACGCCAGAACCACAGTAGGCGACAACGGCATCGGCACGGGGAAGTTCGGCATCGAGCGTATCAGCTGCCTTGAAGCGGCCTGCTTCAGTCAGATTGGCAGCACTGGGCCGACAAACTGCACCGGGTATATGCCCCGCTACCGGATCGATGGGCTCAGCCTCGCCGCGAAAGCGCTCCAGGCTGCGCGCATCGACTTTGAGGCTTTGTGTCGCAAGCACCTCATCGGCATCGATAGTCGCGCCTTCATTGAACGTTGGCTGCCATTGGCTCGAGGCGGGCTGTGAATCCTGTCCCAGAACGAGCTCACCGCCCACTTCCTGCCACGCACGCAACCCACCATCGAGCACGTACACATCGGGATGGCCGGCCCAGCAGAACAGCATCCACCAGGCCCGGGCTGCCGCCAGCTGCCCGCCCATGTCATCGACCACGACCACCGGCGTGCCGGGAACGATACCAAGGCGCTGCACCACGGCGGTGAAGGCATCGGGGGTCGGCAAGGGGTGGCGCCCACCCTCCCCTGGCGGCCCGGCGAGATCGCGGTCCAGATCGAGATGTTGACTAGTGGGAATATGCCCGGCCTCCCATAGGCGCCGCCCAGCGCCCGGCTCTCCCAGGCGGGCACGACAGTCGAGCACGAGTGGCGACTTCCCCGCCTCGAGTGATTCGGCAAGCTCCGCAGCGGATATCAGCACACGGCTCATGTTCGGCTCCTTGTCTTGAGGGTCTCTCTTGAGGGTATCTCACGTAGTTCGATCTCGAGAGACGATATCAGAGGGGCGAAGCCGCCAGATGCGCGGACAGCATCTCGATCGGGGCACGCCGCGCCAGCAAGCGGCGCCGCCCCGCCTGGGCAAAGCGCACTTCGATGACCGGGTCGGCCGGGTCGCCCTCCACCACGGCAATCTCGCCTTCACCAAAGACCGCATGCCGCAGCCACTGCCCCGGCTGGAACTCGCCTGCCCAATAGCCGGCCTGCGCTTCGGCCAGGACCGAGTCGGCCAGCGGCCGAAGCGGCACCTCATGGCCCAGCGTCTCGAGATAGCGGGCCACCAGCGCTGGCGAGGTGACGGCCAGCGGAGAGTCGTCGTCGCTGTCGGCGCCCTCCAGGCGAGCAGCCACCCGCGTACAATCCTGCCAGGCCATCTCGGCGAGGAACCGACTCGGGCGATGCGCTCCCCCATCATGCAGCATGAGCAGCCGCTCCCGGGCGCGGGTAATGGCCACATAGAAGAGCCGCCGCTCCTCTTCCAGCCGCTCCGGGGTCAGCGGGTTGTCGCGGCTGTAATGGGGAAAATCCTCCTCATTGGCCCCGGCCAGGACCACGAGCGGCCACTCCAGCCCCTTGGCGCCGTGTACCGTAGTGATCAAGACGCCGTCGGCGTGGTTCTCCACCGGCCGCTCCAGCAATTCGATGAAGGCATCGATCTCTTTCACCTCACCGGCCTGTTCCACCAGCACATCGAGTAGCCGGACGTCCTCCTCGCCCTTCTCTCGGCGTGCGGCGGCGCGCTTGAGCACCTTCTCGGCGTCGAGACTCTCCACCACATGGGCCAGCAGGCGAGCGGGGGGCCAGAGGCCCAGGCGCGGCAGTTCGCAGAGCAGGGCCCAGCGCCGCTTGAGGTTACGCCGCTGTATCGGCTTGAGACTGGCCAGCAGCGGATCGTGTCGGTCGGGAAAGGTCTGCGTCTCCGCCAGTCGGCTGGCCAACGCCGACAGGCGCTCCCGGGCCACGAAAGGGGTCGGCTGCTCCAATAGCCGGCGCACCAGTTCGGGGTCCTGCAGCAAGGCGGCATTCCTCGCCACCCGCAGGTAGCCGGACAGGGCCTGCACCAGCGGCAGCCGGAACACGAAGCGATCCTCGCGGGAGAGCCGAAAGGGAATGCCCGCCTGGAGCAGCCGCAGCTGGAAAGGCACCGACAGCGCCCAGCTGCGCACCAGCAGGCAAGCCTCGTCGAGACGACGCCCCTCACCCTGCCAGGCGGCGAGCGCCTGGGGCAATGCCTCCCTGCCCTGATCGACGGCCAGGGTAGTGCGTGGGTTCTCCGGTGCGGCAAGGCAGAGCTGGTCGGGCCTGCGACGGTTGGCGGCGATGGCGTGGTTGGCCGTCAGCGCCAACGCATGACCGTGGCGGAAGGTGGTGGAAAGGGGGTAGTCGATGGCCGCGCCGAAGGTGGCGGTGAAGTGTTCGCGCATGGCGTCGGGATGGGCGCCACGCCACTCGTAGATGCACTGGTTCGCATCGCCCACGGCCATGACGTCGGCTTCAGCTCCGGCCAGGGTGGCCAGCAGGCGCAGCTGCGCCTGGTTGATGTCCTGATACTCATCGATGATGACGTGGTCGAGGTAGCCCTGGACACGCTTCGCCAGCTGCGGGTCGGCCTCCAGTGCGCGCAGCGGCCGGTAGAGCAGGTCGGAAAAGGTCATCAATCCGTGTTCGGCCAGCAGTTGCTCGAGGCGCTGGAAGGCTTCCACGAAGTGTCGCGTCTCGTCACCGAAGTCGAGGCGCTCATAGAGGGCCGCCGGCGCCAACATCTCGGCCTTCACCAGGCCACAGAAGTGGGCAAGCGCCTCGAGGGTATCCGCCTCCAGGGCCGTCTCGCGCTGCGTCGGGTCCTCCAGCACTTCCAGGGTCGCCTGGCGCAGCAGGCGCTCCACTTGCCAGTCGGCGGAAAGCAGGCGACGCTCAGGCAGCACACCCCAGCGAGCCAGACTACCGGTCAGCCGGTGGCCAAGGGCGTGAAAGGTGCGCACATCGGGCAGCCGCTGGCCCCGGGGGGCCATGGTCGCCAGACGCTGCTGGAAGTCCTCCCGGGCCGAGCGATTGAACATCAGCACCAGGATACGGTTGGCAGGCACGCCACTGGCCAGCAGATGCAGCACCCGCGCCACCAGCGTGGTGGTCTTCCCGGCCCCGGCCACGGCGGCGACCCGGGCATGCCCGGCGCCATGGGTGACCACGGCGTGCTGCTCCGCGGTGAGTCTCACGAAGGGTCGTCCGGCAGTTCGCCCAGCGGTTGCCAGACACCGCTGCTGGAAAGCCCCAGCTCGATCCGGCCAGTATCGGTGGTGCGCTGCTCGGCGTCCTCCACCAGGCGATAGAACACGTTGCGACCCAGCCTGGCCGAGAGGCCGAAGCGCACCGCGACTTCGGGCACCGCCACCCCGTCGGGGGTATCGCTTACCGTCAGGCGGTGCGCCTCACCCAGGCACAGCCGGTCGCCGACGTTGGTGGTCAGCCACCAGTCCTTCCCTTCCCGCTCGGCATCGACGATCACGAAGGGGCGGTCCTCCACCTGAATGCGCTGCTTCTCGACCGGGGTCACCAGGTAATGGTGGCCATCCTGCTCACGCCGCAGCAGGGTCGACAGCAGCCTGACCAGGCGCGGACGCCCAATCACCGTACCTTCATGAATCCAGCGTCCGTCGGCAACGATCCTCAGGTCCATTTCGCCGACTTGCTGCGGATGCCAACGGTCCACGGGCGGTATCTGTCCGACGGGCTCGACATGCTCGAGTAGCGGCTCCAGGTTCATCTTTCACCTCCGTCACTGACACCAGTCTATACCAAGCCGGCATTGGCCAGGGCGTCGCGAATCTCTGCGGGCGCCTCCGGCGCGGCCGCTCGAAACAGCCGGTAGAAATTCGCGGTGGTCTGCATGGCGACCTCCTCGATACTGATGCCCCGCTCCCGCGCGATGCACTCGGCCACCTCGACCACCCAGGCCGGCTCGTTGGGCCTGCCCCGGTGAGGCACCGGCGCCAGGTAGGGGCTATCCGTCTCGATCAGCAGCCGGTCCAGCGGCACCCGACGAGCCACGTCGCGAATCGACTCGGCGTTGCGGAAGGTGACGATACCCGAAAGCGAGATCGAAAAGCCGTGACGCACGGCCTCCCGGGCCATGTCCAGGTCTTCGGTAAAGCAGTGCAGGACGCCACCGACAGCCGGGTCGGTATGCTCGCGAATCAGCGACAGGGTCTCCTCCCGGGCTTCCCGGGTATGCACGATGACCGGCAGCTCCAGTTCGGTGGCGGCGATCAGGTGGCGACGAAAGCGCTCCAGTTGCACCTCTCTCGGCGGCACGCTGTCGGGGGCCTTGTCGAGATAGTGATAATCGAGCCCGCACTCACCGATGGCCACGGCGCCATACCGGTCGGCACAGGCCTTGATCGCTTCGACGTCGGGCTCGTCATCCACCCGATGCAGCGGATGGACGCCGGCGGAGATCACCACGTCGGCGTGCTCGCGGCTGATCCTGGCGAGCTCGGGCACCGCTTCCAGCGTCACCGCAATGGCCAGGAACTGGCGAACGTCACGGGCGCGGGCGGCATCCAGGGTTGCAGCGAGGTCGCCGCTGTGTGTCTGGGGGTCTAGGCGGTCGAGATGGCAATGGGAATCGACGAACATGCGAAGAACGACTCATCAGGTGAGGGGCGGGGATATAGCGGCAGGCGCTACCGCTCAATGGTTAGGCGCTAGCGCTTAGAGGGTATAGGTCGGCGCGCCCTTGTCCAACTGGCCGGCCAGCAGGGTTTCGATCCGATCCCGTACTGGCTGATCCTCGGGGCTGAAGTGAATGCCGATACCCGGCACCCGACGTCCAGCCACGCCATCCGGCGAGACCCAGACGACCTGGCCGGTCACCGGCATACGCTCACTGTCGCCGGGCAGGGTCAACAGCAGGTAGACCTCCTGGCCCAGCTCGTAGCGCTCGCGAGTGGGCACGAAGATACCGCCCCGCTCAAGCAGCGGCATGTAGGCGGAAAGCAGGGTCTGCGTGTCCTGAATGGTCAGCGACAGGGCTTTCTGTGGTGACATGCGATCTCCTCCCTTTACCCCTGTATCAGGAACGCAACAGGGCCGACCAGCGTACCAGCCAGGCCTCGAGAACCAGCTGAGGGTTAGGATTGCCGCCCACAGCCAGCAGGCGTCGCTGTTCTCGAGCATAGTCCAGTAGCCGGAACCAGTCGCGAACCCGGGCGTTCTTGACCGCTTGCCGGTAGAGCGGCAGCAGGTCGGGATTGCGGATCCGGGCCGCATCTCCGGAAAGCCCCAAACGAATCAGATCCTCGAGCCAGGCAATACCGTACCACAGGATGGACTCGGTGGATTGCCGATCCAGGCGTGCGGCCTCGGCCACCGGCTCGGCACCACGCACCAGCGCATCGAAGGTTTCATGTAACTGCTGCCGCAGAGCTCGTGCGGAGGGTGCCGCCAGCTCGAAGGCCAGCAGCGGCAGCCCACCGGAAACCTGCCACCAGAAGGCGGCCTCCTCCGTGCCGCCCAGCTGTTCGGCCAGCCATGCCTGGCTCTGTTCCGCCTCGGGCACCGGCAGGCTCCAGTGCTGACAGCGAGAGCGGATAGTGGCGAGCAGCCGCGAGGGTACGTCGGCGAGCAGAATGAACTGGGTCCGCTGCCCCGGTTCCTCCAGACTCTTGAGCAGGGCATTGGAGGCCGCCACATTCATCGCCTCGGCCGGGCTGAGCACGATGACGCGATGGCCGCCCTGCTGGGCCGTCTGGGCGACGAAGGCGTTGACCTCGCGAATGGGGTCGATGCGGATCTGTCGCTTGCCCTCCTCCGGCGAGACACGCAGCAGGTCGGGATGATAGCCCGCGGCCAGCATATGACAGCCGTGGCAATGGCCACAGGCGGCCTCTCCCGGCGTGACGCAGAGCAGGCGGGCGATCAGCGCCTCGGCAAACTGCTGCTTGCCGACCCCACGGGGGCCGGACAGCAGCAGCGCATGAGGCAGGCGCCCGCTCTGATACTGCGACAGGAACCGCCGCCACCGCTCGCTCTGCCAGGGCAGCGGCTGGGCAATCCCTTCACCCTGCTCCGTCCCGAGCTCTATAGCCATGGCGTCACCCGGGCATCCAGGCAGGCGGCGAGGCGAGCCTGTACTACCTCCAGGGGCGCATCGGCATCGACGACCGCCATGCGTTCCGGTGCGCTGGAGGCGCGTTCCAGATAGGCGCTACGCACCGCTTCGAAAAAATCGCTGCGCTCCTGCTCGAAGCGATCCCGCGCCTCGCCGTTGGCGCTCAGACGCCCCTGCAGGCGTCGCTGAGCCGAGGCCACCGGCATGTCGAGCAGCAGCGTCAGGTCGGGCTGAAGATCGCGCTGGACGAACCGCTCGAGTTCGGCAATGCGCAAAGCAGGGATGCCGCGCCCACCGCCTTGATAGGCAAAGGTGGCATCGGTGAAACGGTCGCACAGGACCCAGGCACCCCGCTCGAGCGCCGGGCGAATCTGCTGCGCCAGGTGCTGGGCGCGAGCGGCGAAGACCAGCAGCAGTTCGGCATCCACATCGAGGGGTTCGTCGCCGGAAGGGTCCAGAAGCAGTTCACGTATGGCCTCGGCCCGCGGGGTACCGCCCGGCTCGCGGGTACGAACCACCTCGACGCCCCGTGCCGTCAGCCACTGGGCCACCCAGGCGAGATTGGTCGACTTGCCGACTCCTTCACCACCTTCAAGGGTGATAAAGCGCCCTTTTCCTTGATTGCCATTCCGCTCGGAACTTTCCCGGGGACAGGCCTTCGAGGAGGCGCTGTGAATACCTCCCTGTACGCTACCGACACCATCCCTGGCGTAGGACCTCCTCTCAGGCCTGTCCCCGGCGTCTCTCGCTGGCTGCTCGGGGTCTTTATGGTACATACCTCCTCCCGTCAGCGATTGCGGATATACCGATTCACGGCATTGTTGTGTTCGCGCAGGGTGCGCGAGAAGTGGTGTGTTCCATCGCCACGGGAGACGAAGTAGAACGTATCGCCGGGCAGCGGGTCCACCGCCGCCTCCAGCGAGGCACGGCCCGGCATGGCGATTGGGGTGGGCGGCATACCGTCGATGACATAGGTGTTGTAGGGAGTGGCCTCGCGCAGGTCGGCCCGGGTGATGCGTCCCTCGTAGCGCTCTCCCATCCCGTAGATCACCGTCGGGTCGGTCTGCAGGCGCATCCCAGTCTCCATGCGCCGCTTGAAGACCCCGGCAATCTCGCGCCGCTCTTCCGGCGCACCGGTTTCACGTTCGATCAGCGAAGCCATGATCAATGCCTCATAGGGCGTTTCGATGGTCAAGTCGTCGCTACGCCCTTCCCACACCTCATCGAGGACCCGCTCCATGCGCACCATCGCCTGGCGCAGGATATCCACGTCACTCATGCCCTTGTGGTAACGATAGGTATCGGGAAAAAACCAGCCCTCGGGAAAGCGGCCTTCGCGGTCGAGCAGGGCCATCACCTCCTCGTCGGAGAGCCCTTCGGTACGGTTCTCGAGCTTGGGCGCCGCATCAAGATGAGCGCGCATCTGTCGGAAGGTCCAGCCTTCGGGAATCGTCAACGGATAGGTCACCACCCGGTCGCTGCCCAGCAGCTCGATCAGGTCGCGCCCGCTCATGCCCGGCTCGAGCATATACTCCCCGGCACGCAACCGCGGAATCGTCTCGGGTTCCAGACGTGTCAGCAAGCGGAAGGCCCAGACGTCCTCGATCACGCCACGTTCCGCCAGATCCGCTACCGCTCGATTGAACCCCGCCCCCCGCGGCACCTCGTAGAGGGTCTCCTCCTCCACCGCAATGGGTGCCTCGAGCCGGCTTTCCCAATAGCGATAACCGGCAAACGCCGCCACGCCGGCCACGATCACCAGTACCGCCAGAAACTTGACTAGACGCAACATGCGAAATCCTCGTTCACTCTGCAAAACCCACCGGATAGCCCAGCAGGTCGTGTGCCACGGCCTGGAAGTGTCGATGGGCATGGCCTATCGGCCAGGTCGCCAAACTGCCACCCTCGGCGTCATCGAGCCGCGCCAAAGGCCAGACTCCCTGCACCGAATTGACCAGCCAGACCGCCTCGGCACCGGCCAGAACGTCCGGCGTCGCCTTGACTTCGCTGACCGCGAGATGCGCCAGCAGTTCGGCTCGCAGGGTGCCCGCCACGCCGCAATCGTCCAGCAGCGGCGTCTCAAGGCGCCCCTCACGCTGCCAGAACAGGTTCATGCATGTCGCCTCGACCAGCCAGCCGTCGCTGTTGCACAGCACACCTTCCGCCAGGTCGGGATCCGACCATTCCGCCCGCGCCAGCACGTTCTCGAGCCGATTGAGATGCTTCAGTCCGGCCAGTAGCGGTTGAATGCCAAGCCTGAGCCGACAATGCCGGACTCGCACCCCATCCCGCCAGCGCAATGGCTGCGGTGAAAAGGCCATCACTTGCCAGCGCAGGCGGGGCAAAGAGGAGGCCGGCGGCAGGTAGCCCCGCCCACCGCTTCCCCGAGTCAGTATCAACTTGAGGATCCGGAGACCCGGCCCGGCCTGGCCTGGCAGGCGATCCAGCTCGTCTCGCGACGGCAGCGGAATGCCCAGCACCTGGCAGCCGCGGGCCAGGCGAGTCATGTGCTGGTCCCACAGCAACGGCTGGCCGTCACGAACCAGCACCGTCTCGAAAAGACCGTCGCCATAGGCCAGGCCACGATCGTCCAACGGCACCCACTGATGCTCAGGCGCCTGGGGCACGCTCATCACACCTTGGAAAACACAAGGGTGCCATTGGTGCCGCCGAAGCCGAAGGAATTGGACAGCGCCACGTCGATCTTCATTTTTCGGGCGGTATGCGGCACGTAGTCCAGGTCGCAACCCTCCTGGGGGTTGTCGAGATTGATGGTCGGGGGTGCCACCTGATCGCGGATGGCGAGTATGCTGAATACCGCCTCAACGGCGCCAGCGGCACCCAGCAGATGACCGATCATCGACTTGGTGGAACTGACCGCCACCGAATTCGCCCCACTGCCCATGACCTTCTTCACGGCCCGGGTCTCGGCCAGGTCGCCGGCCGGGGTCGACGTGCCGTGGGCGTTGATGTAGTCGACCTCGGTGGGGTCGATTCCCGCATCGCGTATGGCATTGCGCATGGAGAGCGCCGCGCCACTGCCGTCTTCCGGCGGGGCCGTCATATGGAAGGCGTCGTCGCTCATGCCGAACCCGGTCAGCTCGGCATAGATCTTCGCCCCGCGTGCCTTGGCGTGCTCGTACTCCTCGAGCACCAGGATGCCGGCGCCATCGGAGAGGACGAACCCGTCGCGGTCGCGGTCCCAGGGGCGACTGGCTGCCGTGGGATCGTCGTTGCGATTCGACAGCGCCCGGGCAGCAGAGAAACCACCGAGGCCCAGCGGCGTGGTCGCCATCTCGGCGCCACCACAGATCATCACGTCGGCATCGCCATAGACAATGGTTCGTGCGCTGTAGCCGATATTGTGGGTCCCGGTAGTACAGGCAGTGGTGATGGCGATGTTGGGACCACGAAAACCGTGCTGGATAGCCAGATTGCCGGAGATCATGTTGATGATGGAGCCCGGCACGAAGAACGGGGAGATACGGCGCGCGCCGCCCTTGTTCATCGCATTGTGGTTATGCTCGATCATCGGCAACCCACCAATGCCGGAGCCAACTGCCACCCCGATGCGTTCGGCATTCTCCTCGGTACACTCGATACCGGCATCGGCAATGGCCTGAGCACCTGCTGCTATCCCGTACTGGATGAACAGGTCCATCTTCCGGGCTTCCTTGGGGTTGAGGTAGGGACTGATGTCAAAATTCTTCACCGACCCACCGAACCGGGTATTGAAGCTGCTGGCATCGAAATGATCGATAGGGGCGATGCCGCTCTTGCCGGCCAGGATGTTCCCCCAGCTCTCATCCACGGTGTTGCCCAACGGTGTCACCAGACCGAGTCCGGTCACCACAACTCTACGAGCCATCAGTATTCCTCCCGACATCCTTGATGACACGACCCGTCCTCAGGGCCGTCAGTGGGCGCATTATACCCAACATGCCCCCTCCTTGGGCAGCAAACAACCCGCCCCCAATATAGCGAAAGCCGCCCTGGCCATCAGGACGGCTTTCGAGGGTCGCTCTAAGGGACCCATATACCTCAGCAAGCGGTTACGACCGCGCCCTTACTGGTGGGCGTTGACGTAATCGATAGCTTCCTGAACGGTGGTGATCTTCTCGGCTTCCTCATCGGGAATTTCGGTATCGAATTCCTCTTCGAGCGCCATGACCAGCTCGACGGTGTCCAGGGAATCAGCGCCCAGGTCTTCGGTGAAGGAGGAGCTGTTCTGGATGTCCTCTTCCTTGACGTTCAGGCGCTCGGCCACAACCTTCTTCACGCGCTCTTCGATGGTGCTCATTATGACGTACTCCAGTCGTTCAAGTTAGCCGTTCAGATGACCAGCCGGTTGGTCCACAACCTCAAGTTGCGGGGTAGTTTATAGACGCCCCCCCGTCGGCGCAACCGCCGACCAGCGAGAGCCTCAACGCATATTCATGCCACCGTTGACCTGCAGGGTCTCGCCGGTGATGTAGCCCGCACTCTCGCCGGTCAGGAAGCCGACGGCTGCGGCAATCTCTGCGGGCTCACCGAGCCGCGACAGAGGAATCTGATTGAGCAGCATCTTGTGCTGCTCCTCGGGCAGGCTCTGGGTCATGTCAGTGGCGATGAAGCCAGGCGCCACCGCATTGACGGTGATCGCCCGTGACGCCACTTCGCGTGCCAGCGCACGGGTGAAGCCTTCCATGCCTGCCTTGGCGGCAGCATAGTTGGTCTGTCCCAGATTGCCCATGGTCGCCACCACGGAGCTGATACTGACGATCCTGCCGAAGCGAGCCCGGGTCATGCCGCGCAGGCAGGCCTTGGTGACCCGATAGACGGACTTGAGATTGGTGTCGAGCACCGAATCCCACTCGTCTTCCTTCATCCGCATCAGCAGATTGTCACGCGTGATGCCGGCGTTGTTGACCAGGATGGTGGGGGCACCAAACTCCTCGGTGATCGACTTGACCAGGGCGTCAACACTGCCCTGATCGGTCACGTCCAATGCCCGACCTGCGCCTTCGATGCCGCTGGCACGAAGATCCTCGTCGATCTTCGCCGCACCGGCTTCGGTCGTGGCCGTGCCGATAACGATCCGTCCCTGTCGACCCAGCTCATGGGCGATGGCCCGTCCAATGCCGCGACTGGCCCCTGTCACCAGGGCGATTCTACGTTCGCTCGTCATAGCGGTTCCCGATTAGAATGCTGTTTGAATCCATAGGGCAACAATCACCCCACTGACTTGTCCCGTCCCAACGGTATCACTGCGAAGCAGACTCGCGTGCCAGCTCCAGTGCGGCTATCAGGCTGTCGGGATCATTGACCGCCAAGCCCTTGCTACCTTTGGCAATACGCTTGCCAAGACCGGTCAGCACCTTGCCCGGCCCGCACTCGATGAACACCTCGGCGCCACCCGCCACCATGGCGTCGACGCAGGAAGTCCAGCGTACCGGCTGATAGAGCTGCTCTACCAGGCGCGTGCGCAGCGTCTCGACATCCGCATGCGCCTGAGCATCGACGTTCTGATAGACGGTATAGCGCGGCGCACGCATGTCGATTTCCGCCATGGCGGCCTTGAGTTCCTCGGCCGCCGGACGCATCAGTGCGCAATGCGACGGCACCGAGACCGGCAGCGGCATGGCGCGCTTGGCACCCGCAGCCTGGCACAGCACGATGGCCCGCTCGACCGCCGCCTTGCTGCCGGCAATCACGACCTGTCCCGGCGCATTGTAGTTCACGGCCGCAACCACATCATTCTGCTCGGCTTCGGCACAGGCCTTTTCAACGGTAGCCTCGTCGAGGCCAAGAATGGCCGCCATGCCTCCCTGGCCAGCCGGCACGGCTCGCTGCATTGCTTCACCACGCAGCTTGACCAGGCGAACCCCATCGGCGAAGCCGATGACCCCGGCACAGACCATGGCGCTGTACTCGCCCAGGCTATGCCCCGCCATGGCCCCCGGCCGCGGCCCTTCCAGCTCCTGCCAGACGCGCCAGATGGCGACACTGGCGGTCAACAGGGCAGGCTGGGTGCAGGCAGTAGCGTTGAGTGCCTCCTCGGGGCCCTCCTGTACCACCTTCCACAGGTCGTAGCCTAACGCATCGGCCGCCTCCTCGAAGGTAGTGCGGACGACGCTATAGCGTTCGGCAAGCTCACGCAGCATGCCAACCTGCTGGGAGCCTTGGCCGGGAAATACGAGGGCAAAAGGTTGCGTCATGTCGTTTCACCTATGCTCTTATTGAGTCCGTTCATGCCGGCTGCCAAGCTCAAGAGCCAGCTGAGAGGGAAGACCTCGACTGACTTCTTGTACCGCTCGCAGCACGGCATAGGAGAAGCCAGTGGCATCGGCGCCGCCATGGCTCTTGATCACGATCCCGTCGAGTCCCAGCAGGCTGGCACCGTTATAGCGAACCGGATCCAGGTCATTCTTCAATCGCCGCAGCGCCGGCCGGGCCAGCAACCCCACCAGACGGCTACCCCAATGCGCCTCGAAGGTCGACTGCACACGCTCGATCAGCATCCGTGCCAGACCTTCGCTTGCCTTGAGCACCGCATTGCCGACGAAGCCGTCGCAGACGACCACATCGGCTGCCCCGGCGAAGATGCCATCACCCTCGACGAAGCCGCAATAGTTCAATGATGGCATGCCACTGAGGTAAGCATCCGCCTCGCGCACGCTGGCACTGCCCTTGGTGCCCTCACTGCCCACATTCAGCAGCGCCACCCTGGGCGATGCCAGGCCGTCGATATGTCGCGCCATGACGCTGCCCATGCGAGCGAAGTCCACGAGCCGTTCGGCGGTGACATCGACATTGGCCCCCAGGTCCAGCAGGTAGCAGCGCCCCTCGCCCCGAGTGGGAATCGCCGTACTGATGGCCGGTCGCGGAATGTCCGCCACCGTCCCCAACTCGCGCCGGGACAACGCCATGAGAGCCCCGGTATTACCCGAACTGATGCCTGCCAAAGCACCGCCACGCGACAGATGCGCCAGCATGCAAGCCATGCTTGTGCCGCCACCGCGACGCAATGCATCGGTGGGACGCTGGTCCTGGCGGATAACATCGGAGGCGTGATGAATAGACAAATGCGAACCAGCCGCGGCGAGGTGCCGCGGCAGGCTCTCTAGCTCGGATTCCAGCAGATCGCGAGGGCCAAACAGGTCGATCGACAGGCCTGGCCGAGCCAGCACCGCCGCAGCCGATCCCTGAACGGCAGAGGCTGGGCCCGAATCTCCCCCCATCGCATCGACGGCGACCCGCACGCTCAACGGCCGAGCATCACTGTCAAGCTGTCGACTCAGGCGTCGATGATCTTGCGGCCACGGTAGAAACCGTCGGGAGCGATGTGGTGACGCAGATGAGTGGTGCCGGTTTCCTTGTCCTGAGACAGGGTCGGGCCGCTCAGCGCATCGTGGCTACGACGCATGCCGCGCTTGGAACGGGTCTTACGGTTCTGTTGAACTGCCATGGGAAATCACTCCAGAGTGAATCGACAATGAATCAGGGTTTTCCCTTGAGGCGGCGCAGCACCTCAAAGGGATTCGCGGGAGTCGGCTCGGACGATTCGGCCTCCTCCCCGCTACTCAGCTGGTCGCGCGAGACCCGACACAGGGCCTCATCGTGGTAAACCACCTGGGGCAGGCTGAGAATGAGTTCGTCCTCAACCATCTCCAGCAGGTTCAGCTGTTCGTTTTCCACCAGCACCGGCTCGTGGGTGCTCGGCAGCTCTGCCGCCAGCGCGTCGCTCGTAACCATGCCCAGCAGGAATTCGCTTTCGACATGCTGTGACAGCGGCTCGAGGCAGCGACGACAAGGCAGCTGCAGCTCGGCCTCCAGGTGGCCGTGAATCACGCGGCGCCCCTGGGGGTCGATGGCAAAGTCGAGCCAAACCTGGCAGTCGCCCGCCTGCGCACCCACCTGCTCGGCGAGACGCTCGAACTGGTCGAGCGCCACCAGGCCTTCGAGGCGTTCGGCGCGGGCGGCGAGCTTGTAGGGCTCGACCCTATTGGGAAGTCGTGAGGTCAACATAGGCGCGCAATGATAGGCACTCCCCAGCCCCCTGTCAAAGACGCCTTCGCGTCGGGTTACAATGGTGTCGTTCCAGGGAGGCGCTGAACAAATCGCCGAGCCAGTTCAAGCGCAAGGCGCACGGAGCACAAGAACCGGAGCATATGCGGTATATGTGAGGATTCTGAGCACCGCGCAACGCAGCGATTCGCTCGCGCAGGCATTTGTGCGGCGTTTCCCCAGGCCGTCGATGCACCGCATGCGGCCCCACTCTTTCAGGAGACGTCAATGTCACGACTCGTACTCGCCTCAAGCTCACCCTGGCGCCGCCAACTGCTCGAGCGCCTGGGGCTGCCGTTCGACTGGGCGAGCCCCGATATCGACGAAACGCCGCGCCCCGGCGAGCCCCCCGAAGCGTTGGTACACCGCCTCTCACTGGCCAAGGCCGCCAGCGTGGCCGAGGGTTACCCCGACCACCTGGTCATCGGCTCGGACCAGGTGGCGGTCTTCGACGGTGGCATCCTCGGCAAGCCCGGCGACGCCGCCACCGCGCGCGCACAGCTGGCGCGGTTCTCCGGGCATCGCGTGCGCTTTCTCACCGGCCTGGCACTGATCGACAGCCGCGCAGCACGTCACTGGGTCTGCCACGAGTGCTACGACGTCGTGTTTCGTCAGCTCAGCGACGCCGAGATTTCCCGCTACGTGGAGCGAGAGCAGCCGCTGGACAGCGCCGGGAGCTTCCGCATGGAGGGGCTGGGCATCGCCCTGTTCGAGAAACTCGAGGGCGATGACCCCAACACTCTGGTCGGCCTGCCACTGATCCGCCTCTGTGCCCTGCTGCGCGAGGCGGGACTGGATCCCTTAGCCTACTAAAGCCGCGGCTTCTCCGGCGACAGGCCTGCGCGGAGGCGCTGTGAACCCATCCCTGGGCGCTACATTCTTCATCCTTGAAGAATGACCTCCGCTCCGCCCTGCCCCCGGCGCCGAGGCACCTGTCGATACCCGGCACCGACATGCAAAGCGGGGGCCTCCAGCTTCGAACTACGGTAGCTGGTAGCGTACCGGCGACTGGCTAGACGGCACGCCTGCCCACTCGGCGGCGACGCGACCGAACTGGCGGGATAGGCGCTCGAACGGGTCGAGACGAGGCGTATAGTCATGGATGCGCAGCTCGTCGAACAGCTCATGGGACAGGGCATCCAGGCTGCTGATGCCGTCGACGAGCCCCAGCTCCAGCGCCTGCTCCCCGTTCCAGATCAGCCCGCTGAAGAGCCTGTCGTCATCGGCCAATCGATCACCGCGACCGGCCTGGACAGCATCGATGAACTGCCGGTGCGTGGTATCCATGACCGACTGCCAGAAGTCACGCTCTTCGGGAGCCACCGGCGAGAAGGGATCAAGGAAGCCCTTGTTCTCGCCACTGACATAGATGCGGCGCTCGATACCCAGATGCTCGATGGCCTCCTCGAAGCCGAAGCTGGCGAATATCACTCCGATCGACCCCACCAGGCTGGCCGGCGCCGCCACGATCTCGTCGGCCGCAGCGGCAATATAGTAGGCGCCGCTGGCGCCGATATCCTCGATCACGGCGATGATCGGCTTGTCGCCTTGTTCGCGCAGCCGGAGGATCTCGTTGAAGACGCGCTGAGACTGAACGGGACTGCCGCCAGGACTATCGATATGCAGCACGACCGCAGCGGCACTCTCCGCCTCCCAGGCCCGATTGAGCCCCCTGATGATGCGCTCGGCGCTGGCCGGCGACTCGCTGTCGATGACACCGTGAACCTTGACCACGCCCAGGTGCTGCCGCTCGGGCTCACGCGCACCCGGGTCAATGAAGAGGCTGTAGAGCGTCGCCGACAGCGACGCCAGTATCAGCGCGGCGAAAAAGAAGCGAAAGAAAAGCTTCCAGCGCCGGGTGCGACGCTGCTCCACCAGCACGCCACCGATCCACCGATCCAGCATCTCCTGCTGAGCCAGCCGCTGACGCTCACGCAGGACCTCGGCACTCTCCGGTGGCGGGGGCGGCGCGGCGGCCTGCGCCTCCCTCTCCCGCCGCGCCTCCTCGGGGCTCAACTCGGGCCCCTGGGTCCAGCGATCCTCCTGCCCCGCTTCCCGCTCGTCGTCCCGCTTGTCATCACTCATGGATCGCGTTCCTTACAGCCGGTTATCGATTCAACCAGTCAAACAGCTCCGGCACCGCCTCAGCAGTGAACACGGGGCGGCTGGCCGCCAGTCGCTCGGGAGCATGCACCCCCCAGGTCACGGCGATCCGGTCCATGCCCAGCGCCCGAGCCATCTCCAGATCATATTCAGTGTCGCCAATCATCACCGCCTCCTCGACATCGACGCCCAGCTCGATCAGGAGTTCCTCCAGCATCTGCGGGTGCGGCTTGGAGCGCGTCTCGTCGGCGGTACGGCTGGCATGGAACCAGTCGCCGCTTCCGCTCTCGCGGAAGATGCGATCCAGGCCGCGCCGGCTCTTGCCGGTCGCTACCGCCAGGCGACGCTCGCTGATGCCACGCAGGCCCGTAACACCCGCCTCGACCCCGGGAAAGAAGCGCATTGGCGTGGTATCGCCCTGGACGAAATGGAAGGAGTAGCGACTGCGCAGCAGCTCCGACCGCTCGGGATCGATCCCGGGACAGAGCTTGTCGATGGCCTCGGGCAACCCCAGACCGATGATGTCGCGTATCGCATCGTCGGTCAGTTCGCCCCAGCCCGCATCCCTGGATGCCGCCTGCATGCAGGCGACGATACGGGCGGCAGAATCCATCAGGGTACCGTCCCAGTCGAATATCACCAGTCGATAACGCATCGAGACTCCGGTTCAGGAGGTGGAAGAGAGCAGGGGTCAGGTCAACTTGCGGGCACGCTGCAACACGGCTTCCAGGTCGTCGGGGAGCGGCGCCCTTATCTGCACCGGCCTGCCGCTGGTCGGCTCGGGAAAGGTCAACGACGCCGCATGCAGGAAAAGGCGCGACAAGCCCAGCTTGCGTGCCAGCACTTCACCCTCCCGGGTGCCATATTTATCATCGCCCAGCAGCGGGAAGCCGGCATGGGCCGCATGCACGCGAATCTGATGGGTACGGCCGGTTACCGGCTCCGCCTCGATCAGGGTCGCCCTGGGGAAGGCCTCGCGCACGCCGAAGCGCGTGCGCGACACCTTGCCAGCAGCATCGACCCTAACCCGGCGCTCGCCGTTACCGGCATCGAAGCGCTCCAGGCGGGCGCTGATGAACTCACGCTTCTCGGGCCAGCGCCCTGCCACCAGGGCGAGATACTGCTTGTCCATCTTGTGCTGCTTGAGGGCATCGTTGAGGGCCAGCAGCGCCGGGCGCGACTTGGCCAGCAGCAGGCAGCCGGATGTGTCCCGGTCCAGCCGATGTACGAGTTCCAGAAAGTCGAGATCCTCGCGCACCTGGCGCAGCGCCTCGATCAGGCCGATCTTCACGCCACTGCCTCCGTGCACAGCCAGCCCAGCCGGCTTGTTGATCACCAGCCAGTCACGCCCCTCCACCAGCACGCTTCCCGCCAGCAGGTTGCGCAGGCTGTCGCTGACCTCCCTCACCGCCTCACGGGGCGTCATCCGCAGCGGCGGGATACGCACCAGATCGCCCATCACCAGGCGGTAATCGACCTTGACCCGCTTCTTGTTGACCCGCACCTCGCCCTTGCGCACGATGCGATAGACAAGGGGACGCGGCACGCCCTTGAGGCGCGTCATCAGGAAGTTGTCGATTCGCTGGCCGACCTGGCCCTCGCCCACTTCCACCCACTGTACGTCGCGCCCTTCGGTCATGACACTCCCGCTCGAAACCTGTTGTGAGCCGGCATTCTAGCCTACTCGGCCACTCGCTGCGCCAATTGCCGCATATTACCATTGCTGCTATATTGCCAGCTCGCTCGGATGGATCCCTTCGGTCCCATAAGCGCCTGCCCGACAGACACGCAGGCCGGAGCGACGAAATCAGGCCGCGACGACCCGCTGACTCGGTCCCGCCGCCGACGAGTGACCCAGTGTTACCGATACGACAGCAAGACACCTAGATGTAACGAAGAAAGCAGTAACGAAGACAGCAGTAACGACATCAATAGAAAGCAAGACGTAGCGAAGGCCCACGTCATGAGGAAAAGTGACACACGACGAGAGTCGCACGGCTGAGCGCTACGGATACACCGCTATCGATGGATAGCGACAAACAAGCAGTTACGCCACGCCCGGATCCCGGCCCGCCATTTTGGCGGGCGGTGGCCACGGGAATCGTTCAACATCGTGCCGGTGGCCGGCGTTGGCGAATCGATGAATGCCAGGTGTCTGGCGGTGACCGCAGGGCCGGATGGGAATAGCCCACCGAGACATGTCCTGCCTCCGCCGAGTACTCAACATGATCATGTCGTGCTGGACCCACCGTGGGTACCGGTACGATCGGGCGCCACTGTGCATCCGCGACATGCGCTGAGCACGAGCACGCAGCACCCAGAGGTTCGCCTTCTTCGATGCCCACCGGTGCGTCCAGTTTGCGAGACACTATGAAACGGATGCTCATCAATGCGACCCAGCCTGAAGAACTGCGGGTTGCTCTGGTCGATGGACAACGCCTTTACGACCTGGACATCGAATCCGGTGCCAGGGAACAGAAAAAAGCCAACATCTACCGCGGCAAGATCACCCGCGTAGAGCCTTCCCTCGAAGCCGCCTTCGTCGACTTCGGTGCCGATCGCCATGGCTTCCTTCCCCTCAAGGAGATTTCCCGCGAGTATTTCCTGAAGGAAACTTCGGGACGCCCCAGCATCAAGGAGGTGCTCAAGGAGGGACAGGAAGTCATCGTTCAGGTGGACAAAGAGGAGCGCGGCAACAAGGGCGCTGCACTTACCACCTTTATCAGTCTGGCCGGCCGCTTCCTGGTACTGATGCCCAACAACCCCCGTGCCGGCGGCATCTCGCGCCGCATCGAGGGTGACGAGCGCAGCCAGCTCAAGGAGGCCATGGGCGAGCTCACCGTACCCGACAAGATGGGCGTGATCGTGCGTACCGCCGGCATTGGTCGCAGTGCCGAAGAGCTCCAGTGGGACCTCGACTACCTGGTCCAGGTGTGGGAGTCGATCACCGAGGAAGCCGTCAAGCGACCGGCTCCATTCCTGATCTATCGCGAATCCAATGTCATTATCCGCGCCATGCGCGATTACCTGCGCCAGGATATCGGCGAGGTGCTCATCGACAGCCCGGTCGTGCATCAGGAAGCGCTGACCTTCATCCGCCAGGTGATGCCCTCCTACCAGCAGAAGATCAAGCTCTACGCCGATGAGGTTCCGCTGTTCTCGCGCTTCCAGATCGAATCGCAGATCGAGACCGCCTACGAGCGTGAAGTGAAGCTGCCCTCCGGCGGGTCCATCGTCATCGACCACACCGAGGCGCTGGTCTCCATCGATATCAACTCGGCTCGCGCCACCCGTGGCAGCGATATCGAAGAAACCGCCCTGCAGACCAACTCCGAGGCCGCCGACGAGATCGCCCGCCAGCTGCGTCTACGCGATATCGGCGGCCTGGTGGTGATCGATTTCATCGACATGAGCCCCGCGCGTAACCAGCGGGAAGTCGAGAACCGCATGCGCGATGCGCTCAAGCTGGACCGCGCCCGGGTGCAGATCGGCCGCATCTCGCGCTTCGGCCTGATGGAAATGTCTCGCCAGCGTCTGCGCCCTTCCCTGGGTGAAACCAGCGGTGTCGTCTGCCCCCGCTGTAACGGCCAGGGCACCATCCGTGACGTGCGCTCCCTGTCGCTATCCATCATGCGCCTTATCGAAGAAGAGGCCATGAAGGAGCGCAGCGCACAGATCCGCGCCATCCTGCCGGTGCCGGTTGCGACCTACCTGCTCAACGAGAAGCGCGCCGTGCTGGCCGATATCGAGGCCCGCCAGGACGTGCGTGTACTCGTGCTGCCCAACCCGGACATGGACACGCCCCACTACGACGTTCAGCGCCTGCGCGATGACCACGTCGAGGAGGATGGCGAGCAGGAGAAGTCCAGCTTCGAGCTCTCGGTCGACACCGAAGTCGGCAAGGAGCCGGACGCCAGCATCGCCAAGCCGGTGTTGCGTACCGAAGCGGCGGTGAAGACGGTCATCCATAACGAGCCGGCGCCCGCATCGCTCCAGCATCAGCAACAACAGCCGCAGCAGAGCGCCAGCGAACCGGCGACACCGGCACTACCTAGCAGCCCCGGGGTGCTCGGCCGCCTGGTGAAGGGCATGGCCAAGTGGCTGGGAACCACTGACAGCGCCGAGGCCGAAAGCCAAACGCCCCGCAAGCCTGCCGCAGCCGAGCCGCAGTCCCGCAGCGACGACCGTAATGGCCGTGGCCGCCAGCGCCGGCCGCGTGGCGAAGGGCGTGACGATGCTCGCGCTCAGCGCAGCCAGGGTCGCCAGCAGGAAGGCGGACGCGGCGATCGCCAGGCCAATGAGCGTCAAGCCAGTGATCGTCAACAAGCCAGCGAGCGTCAAGAAAGCCAAGCCGGTTCAGGGCGTGGCGACACGCGGGGCAATCGTGGCGGTCGTGGCCAAGGCCGGCAGGAGAGGTCTCAACAGCAGGATCGTCAGGAGAAGCCTCAGCCGCAGGAGGAAAGCCGGCAACCCTCGCGCGGCCGTGACGACTCGGCCCGTCGTCAGAAGCCGGATAGCGCCGAGAAGCCGCAGGAAAAGGTAGCGGCGAAGTCTGCCGAGAGTGCGAAGCTCGATGAAAGCACCAAGGTGGATGATGGCAAGCCGAAGCGGACACGTAACAACCCGCGCAATCGCACACGCAAGCATGCCATTAATCCCCAGGCAGAAGCCGAGCAGAAGCGCCTGCAGGCCGAAGCCGCGGATACCGCCCAGGCCCAGCCCGAGTCGCCCGAGCCGGTAGAGACAGCGGCCGATAAGCCCAAACCGGCAGAGAAAGCGGCCGACGCGCCCAAGGCAGAAACCAAGCCCGAGCAGCCCAAGCCAGAGGCAGCCAAGTCGGCGGAGCAAGCGGCAGACGCATCCAAGGCGGAAGCCAAGCCCGAGCAGCCGAAAGCCGAGCAGGCCAAGCCAGAGGTGCCCAAGTCGGCAGAGCAAGCGGCCGACGCGCCCAAGGCGGAAGCCAAGCCCGAGCAGCCGAAGGCCGAGCAGCCCAAGCCAGAGGCGCCCAAGCCGGCAGAGAAAGCGGCCGACGCGCCCAAGGCGGAAGCCAAGCCCGAGCAGCCGAAGGCCGAGCAGCCCAAGCCAGAGACGCCCAAGCCGGC
>NZ_JAHXBV010000026.1:0-24510 GCF_019915905.1 Halomonas sp. ANAO-440
ATTGGCAGCTGCGGCTTGAAAATGTGTCCGCTCTGACTTGACCAGAACACCATGATCGATCCCTTCGAAATCGGCTTGGCTATAGCTTAAACCAGTGTCTTGATTTCGGGGTCCACTATAGGTATCAATGAAATCGCCCCGAAGCGGGGCGATTTCAACAGCGATCCATCGTTAAGTGTTTCTTTGATACGGCCTGCCGAGACCAACGGTTAACTACGCTGGGAATTAGCCGAAGGCGGGCTCGTTCGCTGATGTGAGTTGGTGCTGCCGGCGATGCAAAACGGCACCTCCCATGGTAGTAACTTTGAAGCTACGCACGAGCTTGGCCATGTCACCCGCCTGATCATCGAGCGAGCGACTGGCGGCAGCCACCTGTTCAACGAGCGCTGCATTTTGCTGTGTAACCTCCTCCAACTGAGAGACGGCCTGGTTGATCTGCTCGATGCCAGCGGACTGTTCGCCGGTAGCCGCTGACATGTCACGGACCAGATCGGCTACCTGGGTGACCTTGAGGGCGATGGTCTCCAAGGCGGTGGTGGTCTCGTTGACCAGCGACTCACCCTCGCTGATGCGGGCTACATTGTTGTCGACCAGCCGGCGGATCTGCTCAGCCTCTTCGGCACTGCGGCCAGCGAGCTTGCGCACCTCCTGGGCTACAACAGCGAAGCCGCGACCATGTTCGCCGGCCCGGGCGGCCTCGACAGACGCGTTGAGCGCCAGAAGGTTAGTCTGGAAGGCAATGCTATCGATGGCAGCCACGATCGACGTCACCTCCTGGTTGGCAGTGTGGATTTGCTGCATCGCCTGACTGGCACGCTCGGCTACACCGGTAGCATCTGAGGTTTCCTGGCTCACCTCGCCGGTCATGGTCTCGGCCTGACGGGCATTGTCGGCGGTATTGCGCACAGTCGCGGTGATCTGCTCCATGCTGGTGGCGGTTTCGACCAATGAGGCGGACTGCTCTTCCGTTCGCTGAGCCAGGTCCTGGTTGCCCTGTGAGATTTCGCCGCTGGCAACTTCGACGGATAGAGCGTTGTTCTGGATGTTACCGACAAGGGCCTCCATCCCATCGGATGCCTTGTTGAAGGCAGCATAGAGGCGTGACAGCTCGTCACTCCCGGGGACGTCAAGGCGCCGGGTCAGATCACCGCCGCGCTCCTGGATATCCTGAAGGTTGTGATGCAGTGGGCGCAGCAGACTACGCACGACCAGCAGGGATAGCACAAGTGCCGCGAAGCCAGCGATGGCTGCCATGAGCAGGAAGCCAGTCAGGTCCCGACGTGCGTCATTTCTCAAGACCGATGCCTCGTTGAGGACGTTGGCCGAGACCGCGTCTTCGACTTCCTTCATGCGATCGAGCTTGAGGGTCTGCTGATCGAACCAGCCCTCGGAATCGATGCCGAAGAAACCTTGGACACCGCGGTCGATCGCGACCTGGCGCATCTCGGCAAGACGCTCCATGTCCGGACCGGAAAGCAGGCGGTCGAGTAATTCGCGTTGCTCGGCATTGGCCATGGTGTGGAAGGTGTCATGATAAGCCTCTTGACGACCGAACAGGGTCAACATGCGCTGGTAGGTGGAACCAGCCATGACGTTGATGCTGAAGGCATTGGTGAGCATGGCCCGCTCAACGCCCGCCAGGTCCTTTGCCTTGAGCAAGCCAACGTAGGCGCCAAGTTGAAGCGTGATGTCGTCATCTTCAGCAAGGTGCGCGATTCGCCCGATCATGGTGATCAAGGCTTCATTGAACTCCGTATAGAACGCGGTGGCCAAGTCGCTGTTGGCTGAGAGATCGAGGACTTCGCGACGCATGTCAGCAACTGTGGCGAGCTGGCTTTCAATGGCGCTGGCGCGTTGAGCAAAGGCCTCATCGATTGATGCAATGTCCATCTCGGACAGTGTGTTTTGGAGAGCCTGAATAGCAAGATCGGTCTGCGGGTGCTGGGCCGACAGCCGGTTTCCGAAACTGTTACCGCCACTGCCGATATAGCCGACGGACATGCCACGCTCTCGCTGCAACTCGTGTACCAGATTACCGGCATCAGCTGACAGCTCAGCGAGCTCCGACAGTTCGGTCATGTTGGTGGCGAGTTGCTGGCGATCCAAAATGCCGATGCCGGCAAACCAGAGCATGGCCAGTACGGGCAGCGACAGCACAAGGATGAACTTCCCGCTCATGGGAAGACGATTTAACAGGTGCATCATGGTGGGAATCTCCAGCCCTGCTTACGGGGAAGGTATGAGGCGAGCTTGATGCAGTGCAGCATCATTACCTGGATGACAAGGTGATCCAACAGAGGATCTGCGCGCATGCAATATCGTCCACAGATATCTATTCCTGAGTCACCGGCGAACCAGTAGAGGATTTCGCTGATACACGTCAATTAGTGGAGCGATTTTTCGGAATTTTATCGGCAGGACGTCACGATGGACGCCGAGGATCGATTACGTCCCATGGCGATGACTTGAGGAGAGGTTCCGACCGACAAAGGTTTTCGAGGCCTGCATGGCCTCGAAGCCGGCCGATGCCGTTTTACTGTGAGGTCGCCTGAGGGAAGGAGAGGCCAACGCCTAGTTACGCTGCCATGGCGGCAATCTCTTACAACAAAGCCCGCCCTGGCTCACATCCAATACCCAGGGCCACCACTATTCTGAACAGGAATGGAAACCATGAGTGGCGATCACAATGAAACGGATAAACTACAGCCAGCAGGGCATCGAGATTGAACTGGTTCTCACCAGGGATCCGTTCAACTGTGAGTGGCTTGCCGTAGCGCGATGGGAAGCGAGTCCCGGCGCCATCGCCTCACTGCACTCCATGCCTGCGCTGCGCGCTACCGCCTCGGAAGCGGACGCCTGGGATACGGCGAAGGAGTGGGCGAACCGGCTCGTCAGGGAGGAGTGGCTCAACTCCACTGGCTTCGCCGCCGCAACATCGTCTGGAACTCATGCAGGCTATGACATGCGCTCCACCCACCTTCCCTGACCGGCCCTCCCTGCCTGCATACGCATGACGGCATTCTTTAGCTTCAGAAAATTAATCCCTATCAAGCCCGCCTGCAGGAGAGTCCTGACAGAGCCGTAGACGCCTGCATGCCATTCCATGAAGACAACGGACCTGGAACCTTGGAATCCGGGTCAACCTTACCGACAGCAACCATCAGTAACCACATCCCTGGCCCATCACGCTTGACGCCGGACGCCACTACTGTCCATACAGAAGGTAGGCAGAGAGTAGTGGAACCACACTAGCCACACACATGGAGGTCAGCATGAAACGGATTCTCGAGCATGCCGCAGTCTGGCTATTACGTGTCATGGAGAGCCACGAAACCCGTCAACCGCAGACGCAGCACGCCTGGTGCTGCTATCGAGCAGACCGCAACTGCCCCCCGGGGGATAATCGACGTCACTGATATGGCAACAGCCGCCACTCCCTCGCCCCGCTCGATTTGGCGGCTTTGGGCGTGGCGGCCCTGCCCTGAGCCAGCGCCAATAGCGGCCGATACCAGAGCCAGAGGAAAGGCACATGCAAGACATCAAGCTCCCGTCCGCCCTGCTCCTGCTCCTGTTCGGCTTGACCGGCACTGCCATGCTTCACGCCGGGGAGTGCGAACCCGACGCCAGGCAGCAGGCGATGCTGGAACGTGTTAACGAGGCGCGTAGCGAAGACCGTCAATGCGGCGACGAGGCATACGAGGCAACGCAATCCCTGGCATGGAGCTGCCGCCTCGCGGAGGCCGCCAAGGCGCATTCCCAAGACATGGCAAAAAACGAGTTCTTCGGACATACCGATGCCGACGATGTCGGCGTCAATGAACGAGTCAACGATACCGGCTATGACTGGATGGCGGTCGGCGAGAATATCGCCGCCGGCCAGGCCGATGTCGCCGAGGTCATCGAGGGCTGGCTTTCAAGCCCGGGCCACTGCGCCAATATCATGAGCGACCAATTCACCGAGATGGGAGCGGCTGTCGTCGAAGCGGAGGACTCGGAGTACTCCCCCTTCTGGACCCAGGTCTTCGCCCGGCCCCGCTGAAGTTAATGAACGCAATTACAGTCGAATACCCGCTTGCGCAATTTCTGCGCAAGAGAGGAGTCACTCTCCTCCAACGCTAACCCCGCCGCTGTAGGAGGACGCTATAGCTCCGGTCCGACGCATCGGCGACTGGTGGCCGCAGGACTCCCGGCGGTGTTGCCGATTTAGCGGCTAGTGCTGACGCCGCGGCCTCCGCCGAGGCGCCTGACGGCGCCAGTCGCGATGCTGAGTCGGAGCGCCGAACCCAGCGCTCCAACAGCTTTCTTTCATGCCACGGTGGCCGCCGCCGGGGCGCCTATCGGGACCAGTCCCGATGGGAACTCGGAGTGCCGAAGCGAGCGCTCCATCAGCTGTTCTTTCCTACGCTCCGTCGCACAAACGCGCGTGATGGTTAATGTGGCCGAAAAGTCGGGAACAGAGGAGAGAAAATAAAAGCAAGGTCTAGCGGGGAAAGCGGGAGAAGAGGAAATGCAGGACCCTCCCTGGTCCGGTTGTTACGATAGAACCAGGACTAACGAATATAAGCAGCCAGGGCTTGCTGGGCTGCCTGCTGGGCAATGGCGTGTGAAACCCAGTGATCCAGCACTTCACTACTCAGGCTGGCGACGTGTTGTGCATTTGGCATGACGCATCTCCTGTTGGGTGACCAAAAACATCATGCCCCATTGTTGTCGACATTTCATCACGATTGCGACAATTTGCACCAAGAAGGCGCAGCCTTACCATTCCCGCCCTCACAGCAGAACAATGTTACATAATAGTGCATGATTTTACCCAACGCCGGGCCAAGTACAGCGTGAAACCGCCAACGCCGGCAGCCCCTGCGCCGAGGCGCCTATCGGCGCCAGTCGCGATGGAAACTCGGAGCGCCGAACCGAGCGCTCCGACTATGATTCTCTCCCCCAACGCGAACCCCGCCGCTGCAGGAGGAATCTGTCGCTCCGGTCCGACGCATCGGCTACTGGAGGCCGAAGGCCTCCCGGCGGTGTAGTCCATCTTGGCGAACACTACCCTACTCCAACGGTTCACCTTTATGCACCACGTCGACTTGCTGCTGCTGCCTTGTCCACTTCCCTTGAGGCTTGTCGATGTACTGAAAGTGTTCATTGGTGAAGTTGCCCTGGTTGCAGGTATAACGATAGAGCCGGGTGCGGATGGCATCACGGGAAAGCACCTTATTGAACACGCCAGGCCCGGTCAGCTCGAAGATATTCTTTTCACTATCGTCCTCGATATTCTCGCGTATCGCCTCAACCACGCGCTGCAGATGGGGGTTGTCCGGGATGCTGGCGATAAAGTAGTTACTGATATCACCGCGCTTGGTCGCAATGAACAGCTCATCGAATGCCGGCTTGACGATCCGGTCCAGCGGCCAAACCAAATGCGCATCGATATCCAGATACACGCCGCCGTTTTTTTGCAACACCAGAACGCGCCAGTAATCCGCCTGGGCCGCCCCCACCTGCAGCCTCGAATACGTGGCAAAAATCTCCGGCGAAAAATTCGCCTCAATGAACGATGCTCGGGCCTCCGTTATCAGAAAACGATACTCGTAGCACGGCGCCAGCAAGCGGTTGCAAAGGTAATTTAGGTAGACCGGCAGGGTCGCCCGGTTGGTGAAATTGGTCTGCCATAGCGTTCGAGGAATCCGTGAGCTACGCCGGGAACGCCAGAGCGGTGCCGCCCGCTCGGGGATGATGAAACGCTTGTGCGGGAAGAGGTAGTGAAAACCATACGCAGCCACCTTTGTGGTATTGGCCAGCAGCTTCAAGACTCTGGCGAAAGCCAGCACACCGATGTTTCTCACTCAGCCTCCCTAACGCGGTTGATGGCCCGCGTGCCGTCATCAGGCACGACAGGCGAATCGTTGTTCAATTCATTCTAATCATGGCAAGACCCGTCGCTCGCCTGCTACACCTTAATTGGAGAAGGATACCTCAAGGCCCTGCAGCTAGGGCCAGAATGGAAAGGAGAATGTGATGCAACGCCTGTACTTTCTGATACCCGACAAGGAAACCACCTCGGTCATCGTCGACGAACTCAACTCGATGGGCTTGACCAAGGACGAACTACATGTGGTCGGCAAGGACTGGCGCCCCCTGGAAAAGGAGGGAGTACCGGTCGCGAGCCTTATTCAAACATCGGATGTGGTAAATGCCTCGAAACGCGGCGCCATCGCAGGAGCGGTACTCGGCCTGATCCTGGGCCTGATCGCCCACTTTATGCTCATCGACACGAATATTGTCTGGATTACCCTTGGCATGATCGTGTTTGGCACGCTGTTTGGCGTGTGGGCCAGTACGATGGTCGGCGTTTCGGTACGCGACGTCAAAGTCGGCAAGTACGATAAAGCGATCAAGCGAGGTGCCATGCTGCTGATCATCGACGTACCCGACGAACAGGAAGAGGTATTCAAGAATACAATCAAGCGTCACCACTCCGACGTCATCATCGACAAGATAAGCACCAAGGACCAGAAGCAAAACGTCCCTGAAGGACACTGAGCCCGACCCACCACCGTCGTGCCCTTTTTCAGGGCACCTCCCGGCGCCAGCCGCGATGGGAAATCGGCGCGCCGGACCGAGCGCTCCAACAACGTTTTTTTCCACCAACGTTGCCACGCTGCTGTTGGAAAAGGGATGGACCCGCACCTCCCTGTACCAAAATGAGTTTTAAACGCCATCTTAGGTGCGCGGGGCACCAACCGGCATCTTGAAGAGAGATTGCGCAGGTACGAACGTAGATGGCAGGAGGTCAGACAGCCTCTTCGGTACGCTGTTAAGATGTGTGGTCCGATGTTGAGGCCGAATCGGAGACCAGCTCGGAGACCGCGCATCCCATCGTGGCCAACACAGAACGGTATCACCAACTGGTCGCATGATACGGCTTTCGCTACAATGCCATTCTCAGCACTGCATTACTGGAGCACGGAATTGCAACCGAAACGTTTTGCCTTTGTCATCTCAGATCTGTTCGGTGGTGGCGCTCAGAAATCTTTGCTTTATACGGCAGATGGACTGCGGCAACGTGGGCACGAAGTGATTATATTCACACTGCGCGAGCGGGTGGAACATCGCATTCCCGACGGCCTTGAGATAATCAACCTAGCGGTCATCAATAAAGCAACCAAGGCACTCAACACCGTCCTGCTGGAAAAGTGGCAAGCTCGTCAGATCGCCAAGGCACTGGAGGCTTACCAAGCTGATGTCGTGCTGTCATGCTCCTGTGATCGAATCACAAGGCACCTACATCATCACAACCTCCATTTCTGGGTGAAGAGCGACTCTTCAGCTCAGCTTAGTCATTCACTGAAGCGGAAAAAGGCATTCGCAAAACAGCAAAAATATTACAATGGGCGTAATGTTATTGCCGTTTCACAAGGCGTCGAAAAAAACTTGCAAGATATCGTCGGCGTCAAACCTCACAGTATCCAGACCATATACAACCCTTATGAAAGAGAACCCTTTATTAATATGGCAAGCGAGGATGCTGACCTCCCCTTCGACAACTACTTCATACATGTAGGCGCCTTCACTAACGTCAAGCGACAAGATCGTTTGCTGCGTGCTTATCACAAGAGTTGCGTCAAAACTCCTTTGATACTGATTGGCAAGGGCGAGACGGAAGGCAAGATCCGTGAGCTTGTGACCGAACTTGGGCTTGATACGAAAGTCGCACTTCTTGGCTACAAGGAAAATCCGTACCCTTACATACAGGGCGCGAAAGCGCTGATTCTCACTTCCGATTCCGAAGGACTACCTCGCGTCTTGATTGAAGCCCTGATGTTACATACCCCTGTAGTGAGCGTCGATTGCCCTAGCGGCCCCAGAGAAATCCTCACCGGTGCGCTGGCCGACTACCTCGTCGATCAAGATGATGAGACAGCCTTGGCAGAAGCGATTGCACGCATGGACCATAGCCCTGTCGAAGTGGACAAGCGTTACTACCAGCAATTCTTGGCCGAGAACGTTCTTCCGCACTTTGAGGCACTATAAGGCACAGGATATTGACTGAATAAAAAATTCATTCTTCGGATTACCAACACGAGGCATTGTGATAAAATAATTGTATATATTGCTTGACAATAACCTCAGGCATGAAAGGCGAATAATGCTCTGCCCGGATAGCTGGCGGGCTTGCTATTGTCTCCGCAATTCGTCGACCCAGCATCTCCCCATCATCAAGTGGTACCAAACAGGCTGAAAGCCCACCCGTAAGAATCTCTCTTGGGCCTGATGGGCAATCGGTACTGACGACAGGCGTTCCGCATACCAGAGCTTCAGCAATCACCCGGCCGAAGCCTTCATAGTCTGATGACAGAACGAGCAACCGTGCATGATGAATATACGGGTAAGGATTCGGCTGCTTGCCCGCGAAGGATACCCGTTCTGCAATATGGATCGAAGCGGCAAACTGCCTGGCTTCATCCACCTCTCCATCGCCAACCACCACCAAGCGTTGGGAAATACCACTAGCCTTATATGCCTGGAACAGTCTGTCATAACGCTTCTGTCGCTTATCCAGGCGACCGACAAAGACGATGAAATCCTCATACGGAACGGGCTCTTGCATAGCCAGCTGTATGGCACTCGCATCAATGATGTTATGAACGACCTTTAATTCAGCAGGAACGATGCCAAGCTCAGCCAAAGAATGCTGTATACCTTGTGAAATGCACAGCACCCGGCGCCCATGATACAGATGGCGGAGCCGTGCGACCCTTCCCGATCGCCGTGAACCTGTCAACTCAGCGCCAGGATCGGTGCGAATACAGAGCCATGCCCTGTCAGCCAGACAAGAACGAATGGCCACCTGATGGCTATAGTGCATATTCGCAACTATCAGGTCGAAGGGCTGGGACTGACTGGCAATCCAATCATTCAGGCGAAGGGCATGAAGATTATAGCGCCGAAACTTCTGCCAAGGACCACGGTAGGTGAAGCCCACGACGTGAAAGTCTACGCCTTCGGGGGGCTCATGCCAGACCTTATTCTGAAGGGATACGATCGTCACCGAACAACCACGTGCAGCAAGAGCTGAAGCCAAGGCAAGAATGGAAATCGGTGCCCCACCGCCGCCGAGATGATCCGTTATGAAAAGGACCCGGTTCATGATGCCCTATGCCCTAATGTCAGCTCCGTGATTTGCAAGTGCTCTGCTGGCATCAAACAGAACCAACTGCCCGTTGACAACCAGTTTGAAACGGTACCGATCAACGTATAGGCACCGCCAAAAAAAGCGGTATAGCTCAGGGGCATAAGTAGCTTGGAAAATAACAGTTTGACCCCCGCAGCCCACTCCTGAATGGTCGGTATGAACATCGCCACTACGGTGGTTTTGTTCATGAAAGCGCCAAGACCGGCAGTGAGAACCAGGACGCAACTGACTTCAGGCATGCAGCGCCCCGCTTAATGCTTTCGTCCAGCGTTCATCGCGCTGGCCACAGACAATAAAATACGGGTTGAGAACGCTATCTTGCTGGTTGCAGCGTAACGGCTCGAGAGTTTCAGCGTTGAGCACCTCCCCGCCGGCGGCAGTGACCACGGCCTGGGCGGCGGCGGTGTCCCATTCGCTGGTGGGGGCCAGCCGCGGGTAAAGGTCGGCCTTACCTTCAGCAACCAGGCAGAGCTTGAGCGAACTGCCCATGGAGACGCACTCATGGGCAGGCAGCCCGGCACGGAAGGCGTCGAAGGTTTCGGCCCCATGGCGGCGGCTGCCAACCACTTTCCAGGCTTCGGTTTTGGGGTTGGGTAGATCACGCACCCGGATTGGGCTCTGCTCACCCTTCCTGCACGTGAAGGCGCCCTGCCCGACCTGGCCCACCCAGGTTGTGCCGCCCGCGTCGCCCACTGCAGGGGCATGCACGATGCCAAACACCGGTACGCCCTCTTCGATCAGCGCCACGTTGAGGGTGAACTCGCCGTTCTTGTTGACGAACTCCTTGGTGCCGTCCAGCGGGTCGACCAGCCAGTAACGGCTCCAGGCCTGGCGTGTGGCGTAGGGTATCTCAACGGACTCCTCGGAGAGCACCGGCACCCCGGGTGTGAGATCGCCGAGCAGTGCCACCAGGGCGTGGTGAGAGGCCATATCCGCTTCGGTCAACGGGCTCTGGTCGTCCTTGGTTTCGACCGTGAAGTCACGCTGGTAGATCGCCATTACCTCGCGGCCTGCGGCATGCACGCCCTCGATCAGGTGAGTGCGTAGTTCATTCGTAACGAAGGCAGACAAAACAACTCCTTATTTAAAACTGCCACACCAGCGGTATCAGCCCAATGGCCGTTGCACCAACGAGAAGACTGAGCGGTGCGCCAAGGCGCAGGTAGTCGCTGAAACGGTAGCCGCCGGGCCCAAGCACCATGAGGTTGGTCTGGTAGCCCAGCGGGGTCATGAAACTGGCCGATGCGGCGAACATGATGGCGATAACGAAGGGCATGTAGCTGACGCCAAGCTGGTCGGCGACGGCCACGGCTATCGGAAACATCAGCACCGCCGCTGCGTTGTTGGTGATCAGCTCGGTAAACATGACGGTCATGATATAGACCAGTGCCAGCGCCGCCCAGGGGGCCAGGCCGTCGATCAGCAGCAGCCATTGAGCGATCTGCGCCGCAGCGCCGGTTGTGGTCATGGCGGCCCCCAGGGCGAAGGAGGCGGCAATCACGATCAGTACCGAGAGATCGAGGTAGCGGCGCGCCTTGCTGGCCGGTACGCAGCGCGTTGCCAGCATGGCACCACCGGCAAGCAAGGCGGCCTCGAGGATGCTGAGCAGCCCCAGCGCACTGATCACGACCATGGTCGTGAGAATACCGAGCGCCAGCGGTGCCTTGCGAAAATCCGGCGGGGTGGAGTCGTTCAGCGAGCTGACCAGCAGGAAGTCCTTGCGATAGCGGTACTGGTCGACGAAATCTTGCGTGGTTTCCAACAGCAGGGTGTCGCCTACCTGGAGCGTGACGGCCCCCAGCTTACCGGGAATACGCTTGCCGTGGCGCGAGATGGAGATGATCACCGCCTGGTAGCGCGAGCGAAACCGGGATTGCTTGACCGTTTGGCCCAGGCCACCGAAGTCGGGGCCGATGACTGCCTCGACCAGGCAACGCTTGTGGTGGGCAATATCGAGCTTATGGATATCGCCACCGGCCGGGTTGATGCCGTTGATGCGCCGTAGCTCGCGAGCGCACTCGGGAGCACCGATGAAGATCAGGATATCCCCGGCCATCAGCTCGGTTTCAGGCGGCACGGCGGTCAGCAGTCGCCCATGGCGCTCGATATCGGCCAGGTAGCCGTGGGTAAGGCTGCGCAGGCCGGCTTCAGCTATCGATTTGCCGACCAGCGGGCCCTTCTCCGCGACGCTGACCTCCACCGCATACTCACGTGCGCTTTCCAGTTGCTCCAGCACCCCTTGGCGGTCAGGCAGCAGGCGCTCGGCAAAGAGATACAGGAAAACCCCGCCTACCAGCACCAGCGGAACGCCGATCCAGGCCAGCGAGAACATCGCGAGTTCCACCCCCTTCTCGCTCTGCAGCAGCCCGTTGACGACAAGGTTGGTGCTGGTACCAATCAGCGTGCAAGTACCGCCGATGATGGCAGCATAGCTGAGAGGCATCAGCAGCTTCGACGGCGGCAACTTGAGTCGCGCGGCCCACTCCTGAATGGCCGGTATGAACATCGCCACTACGGTGGTGTTGTTCATGAAAGCGCTGAGCCCGGCAGCAGGAAGCAGGACGCGAAGCTGGGCCTGCTTGAGCCGCTGCGGTTGCCCCAGCAGCAGGTGGGCAATCCACTGAATGGCCCCTGTTTCCTTTAGCCCGGCCGCCACCACATACAGCACGGCGATGGTCATGACGCCGGGGTTGGAAAACCCCACCAGCGCTTCACCGGGCGTGAGAATGCCTGAAACGATCAGGAAGGCCATTGCCGCCATCAGCACGACATCGGGCGCCAGGCGGCTGAGTGCCAGGGTAGCCAGAACCGTAACGACGGTGACGAGCGTGATTAAGGCAGAGATTTCCATTCAGGGCATCACACCGCTACTGCCGCCCCACCGAGTAGTACGTAATGCCCTTCACCGCCATCCGCCTGGGCTCGAACATATTCCGCCCGTCGAAGATCACCGGCTCGGCCAGCTGTTCCTGGATCAGGTCGAAGTCCGGGGCGCGGAACACCTGCCATTCGGTGACGATCACCAGGGCATCGGCACCGCGCAGGGCGGCTTCCTTGGTGCCGCACAGGGAGAGGTCGTCGCGGCTGCCGTAGATGCGTTGGGTCTCTTCCATGGCTTCGGGATCAAAGGCCTGCACCTTGGCGCCGGCTTCCCATAGCGCTTCCATCAGCACCCGGCTGGGGGCTTCGCGCATGTCGTCAGTGTTGGGCTTGAAGGCCAGGCCCCAGATGGCGAAGGTCTTGCCTGCCAAATCGTTATTGAAGTGCTTGCTGATCTTCTGGAACAGGGTGGTCTTCTGGTCCATGTTGCGGGCTTCCACCGCCTTGAGCACCTTGGCGTCGAAGTCGATGTCGCCAGCGGTGCGGATCAGCGCCTGCACGTCCTTGGGGAAGCAGGAGCCACCATAGCCCACGCCGGGGTAGATGAAGTGGTAGCCGATACGCGGGTCGGAGCCGATGCCCTGGCGTACCATTTCGATATCGGCGCCCAGGCGCTCGGCCAGGTTGGCCATTTCGTTCATGAAGCTGATCTTGGTGGCCAGCATGCAGTTGGCGGCGTACTTGGTCAGCTCGGCGCTGCGCACGTCCATGACGATCACCCGGTCACGGCTGCGGTTGAAGGGGGCGTAGAGCTCGCGCATCACGTCTTCGGTCTGCTTGCTGGAGGTGCCGATGATGATGCGGTCGGGCTTCTGGCAGTCGGCGACGGCGCTGCCTTCCTTGAGGAACTCCGGGTTGGAGACCACGTCGAAGCGCAGCTCCTTGCGGCCGCGGGCTTCCAGCAATGAGTCGACCTTCTCGCGCACCTTGTCCGCGGTGCCCACCGGCACGGTGGACTTGTCGACGATGATCTGGTCGCGCTCCATGTGCTCGGCAATGGTGGCGGCCACGGCCAGCACGTACTTGAGATCGGCGCTGCCGTCTTCATCCGGCGGGGTGCCCACGGCGATGAACTGCACCTGGCCGTGCTTGACGCCGGCGGCGGCATCGGTGGTGAACTCCAGCCGACCGGCGGCGTGGTTCTCCTTCACCAGCGGCTCCAGGCCGGGTTCAAAGATGGGGATGTCGCCCTGTTTCAGGCGTTCGACCTTGTCGGCGTCGACATCCACGCAGATCACGTGATGCCCAACGTCAGCCAGAATGGCACCTTGCACCAGCCCTACGTATCCCGTACCGAAAACCGTAACGTTCATGTCATCCCTGTTTGCGAGTCTGCGAATTGATGTGCCCCAGGCACGCTACAGCCCGGGGATTGAACCGGGCGCATTCCCATACCCTGAGTGACCATCGCCTCTGCCGATGGCAGAGTGCCTTCCCTCTCGGTCAGGCCGATATTCTACGCGATGGCCGCACTCCGGCTCTATGCGGCGGCTGGTAATGAAAGGTAAGTATAGAGGCACTTGGTGGGCTGGCTGCTGGAGTATGGTGAATATCATGCGGCGGCTTAGACCAGTGCCTGAGTGCCTTCATCCATCCCTGCACTTATCGCAGCACTCTCGGCGAGGAAATCACTGCCCGACGTCACCTGAAGCGCGTGCCCTGCCCCTTCGGCCCATTCCAGTAGCTTGGCCTTAAGGGCGGCTTGGGCGCGGGGGTCGCCGTGTACCAGGCGCACTTCCCGGGGCGGGTGGCGCATGCGGCGCACGAAGTTGAGTAGATCAAACTGGTCGGCGTGGGCCGAGTAGCCGCTCACGGTTTCCACCCGGGCGCGGATGTCGATGCGCTGGCCGTCCAGCCCCACCCAGCCGCCGTTGGCGCCATGGCGCTGGATGTCGCGGCCGGGGGTGCCGTGGGCCTGGTAGCCGGTGAACAGGACGCAGTGGCGCTCGTCGGCCAGCATGCGCTTGAGGTAGTTCACCACCCTGCCCCCGCTGGCCATGCCGCTGGCGGCGATGACCACTGCCGGGCGGTGGCTCTCGGCCAGGTAGTCGACGGTGCGCTCGTGGGCTTCGTGATCGTCCACGGTGTAGAGGTTCTCGAAGCTGAGCGGATGACGGCCGCTACGCAAGCGGTTGTGTGCCTCGGCGTCCCACCAGGGCTTGAGTTCGCGGTACACCTCAGTGAAGCGGGCGGCCAGGGGCGAGTCGACGATGATCTCGAGCTCGCGCCAGCAGTCGCTTCTTGCGTTGTGTATCAGCCCTTCCAGTTCGTAGAGCAGCTCCTGGGTGCGACCAACGCTGAAGGCGGGGATCACCACGGTGCCGCCGCTCTCCAGTGCCCTGTCAATGGCGGCCTTGAGCCGGTCGCGGCGGTGGCGCCTGTCTTCGTGCAGGCGATCGCCGTAGGTCGATTCCAGTACCAGCACGTCGGCGCGATACGGCGGCTTGGGCGCGGGCAGCAGCGGCGCATGGGGTGCGCCCAGGTCGCCGGAGAAGACGGAGCGCTGGCTTTTGCCGCTGGCCTTGTGCTGGGTATCCACTTCAACGTAGGCGGAACCGAGGATATGGCCGGCACGCTTGAGTTTGACCTTGATGCGGTGGCGCTCGTCGTCGATGACGGTGTGCCAGGTCTTGTAGTCGATGGCGACCAGGCGGCCTTGCACCTCTTCCAGGAAGCGCTGGATCAGGGCGCGGTCGCGGGTGAAGCCGACCTTGAGCGCATCCTCTATGACCAATGGCAGTAGCCGTGCCGAAGGTATCGAGCAGAGAATCGGCCCCTTGTAGCCCGCCGCCAGCAGATATGGCAGCCGACCGATGTGGTCGATATGCACGTGGGTGACCACCAGGGCCAGCACGTCCTCCACCGAAAAGCGCACGGTGTGCTGCTCGAGGCTGTCGAGATGATCGGCATCCTGGCCCTGGAAAAGGCCGCAGTCGATCAGCAGTGCCCGGTTCGCGGCGAGTTGCAGCCGGTGGCAGCTGCCGGTGACGCCATTCGCGCCGCCGTGATGAAGGATCTGGGGGTAATCGTCCATGAGAAACCTGGGTGCGTTTTTGTAGGAGCGGTGTGATTATTGCCACGGTGGTGGCCGCCGTGGGGCGCCTATCGGCGCCAGTCGCGATGCGGAACAGCGCTCCAACAGAAACCCCGCTATATGAGAAAAAATTGTAGGAGAATCTTTAGATCACGACTGGAGGCCGAAGGACTCCCGGCGGTGTTGAAACGTTACGGGTATCGCCGCGATTGTGGTCTCCGCCGAGGCGCCTGGCGGCGCCAGTCGCGATGGGGACCAGCGCTCCAACAGCTGTTTTGTCATGGCGTGTCAGGCAGTTACCACGCTGTAGGAGTATCTTCAGATCACGACTGGAGGCCGAAGGGCTCCCAGCGGTGTTGGAAACGTTGCGATTTTCGCCAGCGCTGCGGCCTCCGCCAAGGCGCCTTACGCCGCCAGTCGCGATGCGGAGCCGGGGCACGAACCGAGCGCTCCAACGTTGGGTTTCCGTTACCGGTCGACATTGGTCGAACACTGCGTTTCCTCGCTGAACTCGGCCAACTCAGCCTCCGTCAACAAGTTATGCATCCGGATTAGCCGAAGGCACATGAGCGCTCTAGAACGGCTGAAGTGATCAAAGGCATGAGCCATCTCGCGATTACGCGCATGGATTAAGCCATACAACTCCCCGTAGCGCTCATGAGCCGTCGCATCCTGGTTTGAACAGATCTGCTGACACTCATCCAGCACGCGCTGCGAAAACCGCTCCAGTGCGACTGCCCGAAGCCGCTTGAAGGCTTTCCAGTCGGACTCTCGGATGCTCATGACAGTCTTCCTATACAAGATCCAACAGCTGTTCTTTCATACCATAGCGGCGCAGCCGCGCCGCTGTGGTGGAATATCCTGATGCTAGCCTAAGCGCTCGACAGTCCTTCTTCCGCCACCACATTCAGCAATTTCTTGTCGAGAATCAGAAGCTGGAGGTCGTGAACCAGTGCAGTAGCGGCGATGATCGCATCGGGCAATTTAATTTTTCGAGACTGGCGGAGCTCGATGGGAACCCAAGCAACTCCATCCGCGTAATGGCGCTATAGCAGCTTTGAGATAGGTGAATCCCGCGTGCGGATACATCCGCCAAAACATCAGGATTTGACTTCAACAAGCCGAGAATGTAGTTGGTATCCAGAAGAAACTCAGCTCCATTCGTCACGCAGCCGCTCCTGAATCTTCCACTCATCGCCAGCGAAAGTGGATGAGGTTTCCAGCCCCCCCTTCAGATCTATCAACAGATCATCTTTTTGTGTCTCTTGGCCCACGTGATGCTTGGCCTGGAGAAACTCCACAAAATCAATCACTTCCTGCTGAAGCGGCTCTGGAAGCCTGCTGATCTGTTTAGCGACACGTTCAATTTGATTCATTTTCTTTACCTACTGCTGTAACGGTAAACACAGTATAGGTCATGCGGTTATAGCCACGGCTGCGGCCTCCGCCGAGGCGCCTGGCGGCGCCAGTCGCGATGGGGACCAGCGCTCCAACAACGATTCTTTCCACCGAGGGTGCCACGCCGCTGTAGGAGAAGCTTCAGCTCACGACTGGAGGCCGAAGGACTCCCGGCGGTGTTGGAAACGTTGAGAATATCGCCAGCGCTGCGGCCTCCGCCAAGGCGCCTGCCGGCGCCAGTCGCGATGGGGACCAGCGCTCCAACAGCTGCTTTGTCATGTCTTGGTGGTGGCTGCCAAGGCGCCTGCCGCCGCCAGTCGCGATGGGAGTCGGGGCGCCGAACCGAGCGCTCCTACAGCTGCTTTTTCCTGCCATGGTGGATACACGGCTAAACGTTATAAAACCCGCGGTACCATTCGACAAAGCGCGCTACGCCTTCGTCGACGCCGACTTTCGGGCGGTAGCCGGTGGCTTGCAGCAGGGCTTCGGTGTCGGCCCAGGTGCGGGGAACGTCGCCGGGCTGCATGGGCAGGTATTCGCAGATGGCTTCACGGCCGGTGGCGGTTTCCAGGGAGCGGATGAAGGCCATCAACGATAGCGGTGCGCCATAGCCGATGTTGTAGAGCGAATAGGGAGCAGCGCTCTTGTCCGGGGTGGCGCCGGCTCCGGGCCGCGCGGGGTCGGCCTGGGGTATGACGTCGAGGACACGCACGATGCCTTCGACGATGTCGTCGATGTAGGTGAAGTCCCGCGACATGTCGCCGTGGTTGTAGACCTGGATCGGCTTGCCTTCGAACATCGCCTTGACGAACTTGAAAATGGCCATGTCCGGCCGGCCCCAGGGGCCGTATACGGTGAAGAAACGCAACCCGGTGGTCGGCAGGTCGTACAGGTGTGCGTAGGTGTGGCTCATCAGCTCGTTGGCCTTCTTGGTGGCCGCGTAGAGGCTAACGGGGTGGTCGACGTTGTCGGCGGTATCGAACGGGGTCTTGGCGTTCATGCCGTAGACCGAGCTGGACGAGGCGTAGACCAGATGCTTCACCTTCTGCTGACGACAGCCCTCGAGTACGTTGAGGTGGCCGATCAGGTTGGAGTCGGCGTAGGCGTGGGGGTTTTCCAGCGAATAACGCACACCGGCCTGGGCAGCAAGGTGAATCACCCGGTCGAAGCGCTGGTCGCGGAACAGCGCCGCGATGCCGACGCGATCGCCGAGGTCCATCTTGATGAAGCGCACGTCGTCGCAGCTGGCAGCCAGGTCGTCGAGCCGCGCCTGCTTGAGCGAGACATCGTAGTACTCGTTGAGATTGTCGATACCGACGATCTCGTGGCCCTGTCCACTGAGACGCTTGGCCACGGCATGTCCGATAAAGCCGGCCATGCCGGTGATCAGCAGTTTCACGCGATGTCCCTACCCTGGTGTGTTGACGTCAATTCGGTTTTTCAGCGCTGATGTCGAAATCGCCGAGGCTTGCGACCTCCGCCAAGGCGCCTGCGGCGCCAGTCGCGATGCGGAGTCGGAGCGCCGGACCGAGCGCTCCAACAGCTGTTTTGTCATGCCTTGGTGGCTGCCGAATCGTTCACTCTTTCAGCAGCGCTTCCAGGCTGTCGGCACTCAAGATGCCCTCTGCCCATGCCTCCAACTGGTCGGTGGTGGCACGCTCAAGCCGTTCTCGCGCCCAGGCGGGCAGCTCTCCGAACTTCAGCGTGATCTGCCTGGTAAGCAGTAACAACTCACCTTCCTGACGACCTTCCTGACGGCCTTCCTGACGACCCTTCTCGATTCCGAAACGTTCGGCACTGGTGACATAGGGCATGTGCTGAGCCTCCTCAAAGGCATAGTGTTCGTCGAGGAACTCTCGTTCCAGAGCATCCGGCAGCCGCATCATCCAGTCGATCAGCCGGAACAGCTCAATGATCTGCTGCTTGGCGTAACCACGCTGGTACATCAATCGCGTGAGGTGTGCCTTCCAGCGCTTGAGTTCGTATCCGTTATCAAGCTGCTTGGCCTTCAGCTGGGCCATCACCACCAGCGCAAAGACATTGTCACTGGCTTCCAGTTCAGCCCATCTGACATCAAGATCCAGCAGCTTGGCGACCGGGAAGCGGAAGTCTACTTCACAGCCCCAGCGGCCACGCTGGAAGCGCTGTGGCCGGAAGCCTGGGTTAACGTCTGCCAGCACCGCCAGGCTGACCACATCCACGCCGTAACGATCCAGCAGCCGATAGTGGTAAGTATACATTCTGGCAGCAAAATCGGCCTCGGGTTCACCCTGCACCTCCACGTGGATCAACACCCAGGTCTCAAGACCGTCGTAGGTGTAGACCTTGGCCAGCTTGTCGGCGTAGCGACGGCCATTATCGGCGTCCGCGGTGATCTGCTGAAGTTCCTTGTCGAGAAAGCTATACCCCTTCGACCAGTCAATTTCGGGGTAGATGCCGGGAAACAACAGGGCCATGAACTCAGGGAAGCGCCACTCCAGGGCCTCCTTCCATGGGCTGTCGTGATCCTGCCGAGGGAGTGGATCGCTCATGGAGTCCGCACTCTCATCCTGGAGGTTTCGGGAAGTATCTTCACTTGCAGCAGCGGTATAGGAAACGTTGCGGATATCGCTAGCACTGCGGCCTCCGCCGAGGCGCCTGCGGCGCCAGTCGCGATGCGGAGTCGGGGCGCCGAACCGAGCGCTCCAACAATGATTCTCTCCACCAACGCGCACCCCGTCGCTGTTGGAGTATTTTTAGATCCGGTCCGACGCATCGGCGACTGGAGGCCGAAGGACTCCCAGCGGTGTTGGAAATGTTGCGGTTTTCGCCAGCGCTGCGGCCTCCGCCGAGGCGCCTGCCGGCGCCAGTCGCGATGCGGAGTCGTGGCGCCGAACCGAGCGCTCCAACAATGATTCTCTTCGTAGAGGCGCTTTTCACTTTCCAGGCACGCTACCGCCCGGGAATTGTTCCGGACGTTTCCCTTGCCCTGTTGAAGTATCGATACCAGGGAGAAGATCGGAACAGCAAATTACGAACGTTCAGGGTCGAAGGCGTTCATGAATCCCTGCGTCATGTCACGGTCCTGTGCCGAGCTGACACTCGACTTCCCTTTTGGAGGTATCGCTATTTTAGTTGAACAATTCTACGGGACTCGGCGGGAATGCTCTAGCGCAGCAGTGCTGCCGGAGAACAAAACGCCACATCAACGACAGCGCCAGGCGGCGAGCCGGTTGATCAGGGCGAGAGTGAGCATTACGGCGGCGGCCCAGCCAAGGACGACGATCAGGCTGTGAAAGCCGGCGGGCACGGTGTGGGGTGGGCGGAAGCTCATGCCGTGCTCGACCAGCCGGGCGATCAGGTAGATCAGGGTGGTGACCACGGCCAGGGGCAGCGTCGCGCGCCATTCTGCCAGCCACTGGGTCAGGCGGCCTGGCTCGCGCCTGGTTTTCACGGAAGGCTTCTTGGCGGGCTTGCGCGCCTTGGCTTGCACGGGGCTCTTGGCCGGCTTGCGGGTGGCGGCCTTGCCTCGGCCGCCCTGGCGCCGGCCACCGGGCATGCTGGCAGTCAGCCAGCGTCCTGTGCGCCACAGCACCCAGCCAAAGGTAAACAGCACGGACAGCGCCAGGCTGCCCATCACGACGAAATAGGTCATGTGCGACTCAGGCGGCGATTCAGGCGGTTGCTCAGGCAGCGTTTCAGACGGCTACTCAGGCAGCGTTTCAGGCAACAATTCAGGCGATATGGCCAAGCGACTGCATTGTGCGCAGCAGAAGGGCCACGCTATCTCTGGGTTGAGCATATTCGCTCATCAGCGTTTTCAGGCGCTCTTCGAAAAGGCGCTGACGGGCCTGCTCGTCATCCGCCTCCTGGGCCGCCAGGCTGCGTACGGGCGGTCCGGTGGGGATATCGAGCCTTGAATTGGGCTTTTCCAGCTCGCGAAGCGCTTCTGCGAAGGCATCGTCCAGCTCACGAAACTTACGCAGCTTCTCGCGCTCGTCCATGTGTCGGTTGGGTTTATGCTGTTTCATTAGATTCCGTTAAAGCTCAAGTACTGGACAGTACTCGATTAATGTCTGTCATGAGTATACCGCCATTGATTACCGGAGCGAAACAGAGAAACACATGCATGATAATGATTGCTGTTACCATGTTTCATTATCCCGCCTCCGGTTCTACGCTGAAAAGTATGCACAAACAGTCAATTCGCGTCACCAAACTTGCCTTCGACTCCTGCTACAGCGCATAAAGGTATGCATAAAACCAATAAATACTTCGGGTTGGAAAATTCATGTCACCACCACCCAGCGGCGCCACTAGAAAGCGCCAACAGGAAATGGAAGCAGTAGTCAAGTATTACTGCACACTCCAGCGCAAGGGACCGGATAATGTTCAACGACATGATGCGAGCGGAAATCTGGCTTCAGGAGCATCTGAGTAGCCATGAGGGGATCGATGACCTCGCCAATCGTCTCGGTTATTCGACCTCTCAGGTACGACGTAAGTTCAAGCAATGTTTCGGTGTATCGCCGAGCGCCTATCGCGACATCTTGCGACTGGAAAAGGGCGCCAGACTACTTGCACTAACGCCGTATCGTGTACATACCATCGCCCTACGAAGCGGTTATCAAAATCATTCGGCCTTCAGCCGTGCCTTTCAGCGGCGCTACAATCAAACGCCCCGCCAGTACCGGCAGGCTGCACGTGTGAAGTTGCGCTCGCCCATGTACTGCCAGGCCCACAGTGGCGCACCGCCAGACTTCGATATTCGCAGCCTGCCGCCCCGACAGGCGCTGGTCACCCGGCTCTATGACATGAGCGATGCCAGCAGCCTGGCCAAGCTATACAAGTGGGCACAACTCACAAAAGGAGCCGAGACCTTGCCCGCACGACTACGACAAACCCCTGCCATTGCCGTACTCCACAGCACGCCCCTGCCCTGCGAACTGGACCGCATCGATATCGGCCCGCTGATCGATGAGCAGGCCAGTGCCGGTTTAGCCATCCCCGCCTCTTTCCGTATCCTGGAACTGCCCGAGCAGCGTCACGCCTGCCTTACGGTAGACAGGCCGGAGGAGATACCCCCTGCCTTGCAGTATCTGCTCAGTGAGGGCTTGGCAAAAAAGCGCTGCTATGCCAGCGGCGACCCCGTGGAAGTGCGCCTGATCGAAGAAGGAATGGAAGTACGACTACCAATACTTGTTGCAAGTAGCTGAATGACGCTGAATGCGGATTGACATACCTGAAAACCAACCGGGCCCCTAAGGGGCCCGGCGTGTATAACAGTCATGCAAACGCCAGGAGGGATCACTCCTCAACGCGCACCAGCCAGCTCTCGACCTTGTCTGAGCCATGCTCGTCCTTCCACGCCTTCAGCGTCTTCTGGTTACCACCGCGGGTTTCCACGACTTCACCGGTGTTCGGGTTCTTGTAGATCTTCAGCTTGCGCTTGCGACGACCGCTACCAGTGGCTGCCGATGCCTTGGCGGCGGGCTTGTTGCCCTGCGGGTCCAGCAGGCTGATGACGTCGGCTGAACTCTTGTTGAATTCGCGCATCAGCGCTTCAAGCTTTTCCTTGAATGCCAGCTCGGCTTTCAGGCGGTCATCGTTTTGAAGACGATCCATTTCGGCCTGGAGCTGCTTGAGCTGCTGCTCTTTCTGCATGAATTCACTGAGAAGAGACATAGTGTGTTCCTTGGGTTGGGAGAATTTCACAGGATGCGGCGCCTATAAATACAACAAGCAGCGCTCCATGACAATATGTAGGCTATTTTTATACGCTACATCAGTTTGGCCAAATAGGAGCAAATAGGCAAATATTTGAGCCTCAACGCTCCGGCTACGTATATGGCGCAAACGAGAACGCCGCCCTGGGGCGGCGCGCCGATCTATGATGTTACGGCGTTTCCACAGTGATCAAACGCTGGGGAATCAGTAAAGCACATCGCGGAAAACTTCGTAGACGATGTCGTTGACGATATCCACCAGCAACACATCGGGCCCGACGTGGCGCCATTCATATTCTTCATATTGAGGAAGGTTGCGTACCAGCCGGTCGTCGAACTGCTTGGCAATGCCCGGGGGCAATGGTTTGCCGCGCTCCAGGTTCCTGCGAATGCCCGGCGGCAGGCTATCGCGTGAGCGATCGACGTCGGCCCATTCTCGCCGTTCACCGAAGTAACGCCGTATCTCCCGCTCATCGATTCTCGGCCCATCACGATAGCCATCACGATAACCATCACTACGAGAACGCCGATCACGATTACCATCACTGCCGTAGCGGCGCTCGCGCTCCCAATCGCCACGGCCTTCACGTCGCGACTCGCCATCCCGGCGCCATTCGCCACGCTCGCTCTGTTCGGCGGCCTGCTGGCGGCGCTCAGCGGCCTGGCCGCGCCCCTGACCCTGACCCTGACGGTATTCCTGCCCTTGGCCGCGCTGGCTGTTGCCCTGCCCTTGACCCTGCCCCTGGCCGCGCGGCTCCACCGGCTGCGCGTAGACCTGGGCTGACGCAAGCGCCAGGCTGAGCGCGGTGGCGGCAATGATTGTCAATCCGTTGCGTGTTTTCATACTGTCGACCTCCAGCGGGGTACGTATCGACAGTCTAGGCGGTGAATGCGCAGGGAAGATGGAAGTTGCGAATCGTTCTTTAATGAACCCAAATGGACTGCAGCCGAGGCAGCTCTGTGACGGAACTGCCGCCGCTCCCGTCGTCCATATCGCCGAAGGCCTCATCATAATGAAAACCGCCGGCGCCTTTTACCTCAATGGTACGACCAGCGACCTTACCAAAGAAGTCGCCGCTGCCCGTCACCTCCACATTGGAATAGGGCGCGACAATCTCACCGTAGAAATTAGCGGCACCACCGATGAAGACGCCGGAACGATTATGTGTGCGATCATCAAACGTGGATATGACAGAAAGAATGGGCTCGACTTGGCCATCGCGGGTCCGCGTCGGTTTCTCATCGCCGATCACGATCGCACTGGCTAACCGAAACTCACTTGCAGTGACGACCGTCAGCGTACTACCTTCCGCAATTCGGAAGGAGCCGCCTCCGCCCAGATCGATCTCGCCAGGCACCACCATAACCATATCCACCGGCGTTCCAACGCTGCCGATCTGGAAATCGGCGCTACCCCTGAGTTGGAAGTCGTCGAACTTCACGACACGCTTGCCACCGACAAGTTGGGGTGCCGCAATAGGGTCTAGTGAGCCTGCAGGATCATGCAGCCCATCAGCATCCAGGATAATGGTACGAGAAGATCCCTTGATATCCAGAGAGCCTGAGGAGTCAGGGACGGCATTGCTGTACTGGGCATAGAGGCTGGTCTTCGGGGGCACCTCACAGTCTGCTGCTGTCGGCACGAAAGGCACCTCCTGCAGCCCCTGGGGCCCGCCACTATCGGCATTGAGCGTACCGCCAACCTGATCCGACGGGGTCCTTACTGAATTCACTGCTGCGACCAGAGCATCCCCTTCGATGCGAGATTGCCAGTTCCCCAGGGTCAAGGTGCCGGCAGCCTGGACATCACCATGAATCGTCCCGCTGCTGGAAATAGTGACATCGCCGAGCCCATAAACATTGCCATAGATATTGGCGCCGCCGCCGGCCAGTGTTGCCGTGTCATTGGCCCTGACATCACCATGAATGGCCGCCGAGCCAGTTGCCGTAAATATGCCGCTTGCGGCTACGTTGCCATGGATCGGCGAAGCCCCGGTCACCCTTATCTCCGCCCCTTCGGTTTGCGTACCGACCACGATATTGCTGCGCTGTGCATTGCTGCCACCGTAGCTGCCATCTCGTGAATCATAGCTGTCGATGATACCGCTGCCCTGGACCTGGATGCCCTCACAGCTCAGCAGCCCGCCACCGGAGCTGGTTACGATTTCCGGCAACACCACCAACCCGGTGACGCGCCGCAGTGCCTCGGAGCCCGCTGCTCCGTAATAACCTTCGCTCTCAATACGGAGTAAACGCTCCAGTAACCCCATCTTCTTGAGCTGATCAGCGTCGATCAC
>NZ_JAHXBV010000027.1:0-34361 GCF_019915905.1 Halomonas sp. ANAO-440
TCGCCTGCCATGGCTGGACAAAACAGCTGTTGGAGCGCTCGGTTCGGCGCCCCGAGTCTCCATCGCGACTGGCGCCGCCAGGCGCCTCGGCGGAGGCCGCCACATTGGCAGTGATCGCCAACGTCGGGCAACACCGCCGGGAGTCCTTCGGCCTCCAGTCGCCGACGCGTCGGACCGGATCTAAAGATACTTCAACAGGGTGGTAATCGCTTGCCATGGCTGGACAAAACAGCTGTTGGAGCGCTGGTCTCCATCGCGACTGGCGCCGCCAGGCGCCTCGGCGGAGGCCGCCACATTGGCAGTGATCGCCAACGTCGGGCAACACCGCCGGGAGTCCTTCGGCCTCCAGTCGCAATCTGAAGATGCTCCTAGAGCGGCGTGGCACCGTTGGAGGAGAGGCTCGCTGTGTGGCATGGCGGATGCCAGGAATAAACTAAGCGGCACAGCCTGGAAGTAGCGCCAACGGCGATCGCCTCCTAAACTCCTTAGGCTGGCATCACACACCTTTCATCTCCTTGTTGCCACACTGTCATCCAGGTGAGTGATAAAGGCTGTGTCCCCCAACGGGGACGGGCAATGGATACTGCTGAGTGATACGACACGGATGCGAGCGGGCAGGAAGCCTGCCAGGGAGTGGTTAGGCATCCCGAGGATGCCCAGGGAGGACATGCGCCACGGGCTTTCCCGTGGCGTTCTTTATAGTAGCGCAGCATTATTTGGCTAGCCAATCTATTGAGGACAAGAGAAGTTGCTGACCATATCGATTCAGCGCCATCTCAGGCCCGCCCTCAGACGCTACGGCAGCGTTTCCCATCCCGGCACACCACGACGAATCTGGCGTGAAAAGGCCGGGTCATCGTGGGCCTGATGCGCCCGCTCGACGATATTGCCCTTGTCCTCCAGCTCACTCAGCGCAAAACCCTGCCACAGGCCACCCATGGCAAAGGCATAATCAGGCAGCCTGTCGGTGACCAGCATCCGGTAGTCCAGCGGCAGCCCGGCACCAATACGGCGCGCCATGGCAAATATCAGGGTGCTGCAATTGGCGGTGATCGTATTGTAGAAACGGGGGCTATCGTGCAGATGGTTCGCCTCATCGACATAGGCGAGCAACAGCGAACGCATGGTGTGGCGAGGCATGGCGATACGAAATAGCCGAACCTGCTCGCCACGCACGTTACTGCGCAGGCGCACCGCATCGCGCTCGTCGCTGGCCACGATCGCCAGCTCGTACTGGCGGAAGAAACCGCCAATTTCGGAGAAGCGCTCCCCTCGCTGGCGTCGTACCTCCACCGAAAAGACCACGAAGTCCTCACCGCCAAAGCCGAAGGAGATCATCACATGGGCGATTCCCGGGCGCCCCCAGCTGGAAACGATCATGTCAACGGAGTCCAGCCGGTCGAGGTCATAGACGCGACGTTCCCAGCAGACTGTCGCATCATCGCGGGTTCGCCAGTCGAAGTTGCGCACATGATGCAGGGTCAGCCGGTTGTCCTCGACATCGCCGGTGGCCATATGTACCACATCGTTGGCCCAGGGGCGGTCATGGGACGGCCGCAGTCTGAACCACCAGGTCATGAGTGCAGCCAGGAGAATCAACTGTCCAAGCGGTGCCGACCAGTCACGGCGGAGAGTGACGGACTCTTCCAACCCCAGCACGACCAGGCCAATGGTCAGCAGGCCCCAGAGGACCAGGGTGATCTGGCGCCAGGGTGAAGGCAGCTCGAGTCGAAACCAGAGGGCTGCCAGGCCCCAGAGCATACCCGACGTCAGCAGCGTGAAGAGCGCGATCCATACGATTGCCTGTGCCATCTCGGTCCATCTTGTTCAGGTAATCGCAAGGTAGCACGTTACACACCCAATGGAATCGTTCCGGAAGTCGGGCGCCCCCTACGCCATACTCAGGCCTGGGTCAGCCAGTCGCTAAATGGCTGCAGGTCATCGTCCGGCTCACCGCGGGTGACTCGCCGGTACAGTCCCTGCAGCCGAGCGGTCAAGGAGTCACCGGCAATCGGTTGGCCGGGCAAGGGAGCACCTACCCTGCCACCGATATGACGACCGTCGAGCTCGCGCAGCGGCAGGATCTCGGCAGCGGTACCGGTAACGAAGGCTTCATCGGCGGTATAGAGCTCGTCACGGGTGATGCGACGCTCGCGCACCTCGATACCCAGCACCTCACGGGCCAGCCGTATCACGCTGTCCCGGGTGATGCCCTGCAGGCAGGAGGTGATCTCGGGCGTATGCAGGACGCCGTCGCGCAGCAGAAAGATATTGGCCGCCGAGGCCTCGGCAACATAGCCCTCCGGGTCGAGCATGACCGCTTCGTCGAACCCCGCCTTCACCGCCGTATTGAGTGCGAGCATCGAATTGACGTAGTGGCCATTGGTCTTGGCACGACAGAGGCTGATGTTGACATGGTGCCGGGCCCAGGAGGAAGTCAGCGCGCGCAGGCCGATGGAGGCGGCTTCCGGCGAGATGTAGTCGCCCAGGTCCCAGGCAGCCACCATGACATGAACCGTCAGCCCCTTGGCCCGAAGTCCCAGCCCCTCGGCACCGAAGTAGACCGTCGGCTTCAGGTAGGCGTTGCTCAGGCCGTTGCGGGTCAGGCACTGCCGCTGCGCCTCGATCAGGTCGGCTTCGGAGAAGGGCATCGCCATGTCCAACGAGTGAGCGCTGTCCAGCAACCGCCTTGTGTGTTCGGCGACACGGAACAGGTGCGTGCCCCCCGGACCCTGGTAGGCCCGCACGCCTTCGAAGCAACCCATGCCGTAATGCAGGGTATGGGTCAGCATATGGGTGCGGGCGTCGCGCCAGGGCAGCCACTCGCCGTCGTGCCAGATCCAGCCGTCGCGGTCATACAGGGGGGGCGGTGTCGTCATTGTCCGTTCCATTAAAGTGGAGCCGCCTTCATCCAGCCTTCCCGCCAGCTGTCGATCAGCGCGCGCTGGTGCGGCTGCAGGGACTGATAGCCCCAGGCGGCAATTTCATCGTTCTGCGGATCGGGGACCGCAATCCGACTGCCCGACAGGGCCTGGATCACGGCATGACCGCAGAGCGGCACATAGCCTTCGGAGTAACCTCCCTCATGGATCATCACCAGGCGGTTCTCGCTGATTCGGGAGGCAAGTGCGCAAACCTGCTGCGTCATGGCAGCAAACGCCGAGCTGTTGAGCAGCATCTTGCCCAACGGATCCTTGCCGCAGGCGTCAAAGCCGCAGGCCACCACGATCATATCCGGGGCAAAACCACCGATGGCCGGCAATACCAGCTCCTGCATGGCATAACGGTAAGCGCCGATACCGGAGCCGGGAGGCATTGGCAGATTGAGATTCGCGCCGTGCCCTGCCCCCTCCCCCAGCTCTTCGAAGAAGCCTGAGTCGAGCGGGTAGCTGCCGGCCTGGTGGATCGATATCGTGAGCACGTCCGGATCGTCATAGAAAGCGGCCTGGTGACCGTTGCCATGGTGTACGTCCCAGTCGAGTATCGCCACACGCTGCACCTGCCCCAGGGCGCGGGCACGCATGACCGCCACCGGGATATTCCCCAGCATGCAGAACCCACGCCCGCGGTCCGCCTCGGCATGGTGCCCTGGAGGACGGCACAGCGCATAGGCACTCTTTAGCTCACCGCTCGCCACCGCCTCCACCGCGGCAATGGCCAGGCCGGCCGAATGCTTCGCCGCGGCCAGGCTACCCGGCGTGAAGGGTGCAGCTTCACCGGCATCGCCCCCCAGTGCACTGTCGTTTTCCTCCAGCTCATCAAGGTAGCGTGCGGTATGAAAGCGCAGCAGGTCCTCGCGGGAAGCCGCCGGCGGCTTGCGCACCTCGAGCTCGTCGATCAAACCTGACACTTCAAGCAGGTTCTTCAGTCGCCGCTTGCTCTCGGGGCTCTCCGAGGCCGGCTGGGGCTGAAGGTACTCACCTCGAGAAGAAAAGACACCGACAGCCCCTGGATCATGCCAGAAGCATCGCTCATGCCAGAAAAAGCCAGTACGCCTGACTGCGCTCATGCGTGTGCCTCCAACTGCTCCCAGACCTCGATGGCAGCGGCCAGGTCCTCCAGCGAGGCTCCCACTGACTTGAACACCGTGATGGCCTCGTCGGAGGAGCGCCCCGGCTCCCTGGCCAGCAGCAGCTCGGCCAGGTCGGCACGAATTTCGTCGAAATCGAAGGCCCCTTCGTCGATGGCCTGGTGGATATCCCCAGCTTCCCCCCTGGCACCGGCAAAGGTGTCGACAAACACCTCGCCGCGACGCAGGCACTCGCCATCGGTTTCCCGCATGCTGGGCCGGAAGGCGCCGATCAGGTCCAGATGGGTTCCGGCCACGAGCCACTCACCGCGAACCAACGGCTCCGTGGATAGCGTGACGCAGCTGATCAGGTCCGCTTCGCGGACCGCCGACTCCAGATCCGTTACCGCCTCGGTCTCGAACCGGTCGGCATACTCCGCTGCCAGCTTCTGTGCCTTCCCGGGGTTGCGGCCCCAGATGCGTACCCGCGTGATGGGCCGTACCGAGGCATGGGCCTCGATAACCATGGGGGCCAGTTTGCCGGTTCCTACCACCAGCAGGGTCGAGGCGTCCTTCCGGGCCAGCTCCCGTGCGGCAAGGGCCGAGGCGGCGGCGGTACGACGACGCGTCAACTCACTGCCGTCCAGACAGGCAAGCGGGCGCCCGTGGGTGCCTTCGCTGAGGAAATAGACCCCGGAGATGGCCGGCAGGCCATGGTCGGCGTTCTGGGGGAAGACATTGACCATCTTCACCCCGATATAGCCGGCACGCTCCCAGGCAGGCATCAGCAGCATGGTGGCTTCACCATCGGGCCGGTGCATGGCGTGATGGTGGCGCGGCGGCGATTCCACGCCGGCACGGAAGGTCGTCGCCAGGCGCTCCACCAGTGCAGGCCAGGGCAGCGACGCCGCGACTTCCTCAGCGGATACGATGCGCATCTCAGGCCTCCGGTAGCGCCGCCACGACCATGATCTCCACCTTCCACTCGGGCTTCGCCAGCTTGGCTTCCAGGGCGGCGCGCACCGGCGGCCGACCGGGCACCACCCAGGCATCCCAGACAGCGTTCATCTGGTCGAATTCCGCCATGCTGGTCACCCAGATCTGGGCCGACAGCAGGTTCTCCTTCGAGGTGCCGGCCTGGGCCAGCAGTTCGTCGATGCGCGCCAGCACCTGCTCCGTCTGGCCGCGCATGTCGGCACTGGCGTCCTGGGGCACCTGGCCGGCCAGGTAGACGGTACCGTTGTGAATGGTGGCCTGGCTCATGCGGGTGTTGCTGTCGTGATAGCTGATGCTCATGTCATTCCTCTCTCGTTGCGTGTTCGTATCGTCGCTGGACCTTCGGTCCTTCGTTCGTATGGCCGGTACTTTCCGGTCGCAAAGCAGGAGTATTCGTTCATGGCGCGCCGAATGTTCAGTCGCCAATATAGCCAGTCAGGAAGGCAGCCAGATTCTCACCCAAGTGCTCGGTAGGATAACCACCCTCCTGCACCAGCACGGTGGGCAGCGACAGCTTGGCCAGGCGGCGTCCGATAGCCCTGAAATCCGCGGTTTCCAGGGCCATGCCTGCCAGGGGGTCGTCGCGGTGGGCATCGAGGCCCAACGCCACGACCATCGCCTCGGGGCGAAACGCCTCCATGCGATGGATCAACGCATCCAGGGCTTCATGAAAGACCAGGCCATCGCTGCCCAGCGGCAGGGGCAGGTTGACATTGGCTCCCAGCCCTTCTCCCATGCCTTCCTCATTGACGCCGCCCCAGAAGAATGGATAGAAGTCGGCAGGATCCACATGCAGCGATCCGGTCCAGACATCCCCGCGGTAGTAGAAGATGTCCTGGGTACCGTTGCCGTGGTGGAGATCGACATCGAGGATGGCGACCCGGGAAAAGTGCTCGCGCAGGACGGTAGCGGCGAGTGCCGAATTGTTGAGGAAGCAGAACCCGCCCGCCCGATCCGGGCCGGCATGGTGGCCAGGAGGGCGGCAAAGCGCGTATGTGGTGCCATGACCTCCCAGTAGCGCTTCTGCGGCGGCCTGTGCCGTCGCAGCACTCGCCAGGATACCGGTAAAGCTGTCGGCACCGACCGGACACGCCATGTCATGCAGGTGCCAGCCGGCCTGCCCCACCGGGTGACGTGGGTAGTGATGCCCACCGCCACAGGGATGGACGTTGGGCGAGACCAGCTCCGAGGCGCCGGGCAGTTCTCTCCAGCGCTCATGTATGGTTTCGAGGAATGCCAGGTAGCGGGGCGTATGCACCTGGGCCAGGCGGCTACGCAGCGTCGGGCTGTCCACTTCGGTGGGGGCAGTAAGGGATAGCCCTACCGTCGCCAACCCACCTGCCAATAGTTCCGCACGTACCGGCCCCTCCGGTGATGGGGTCGGCTGGCCACGCACCAGGAACGTCTTCGGTGCATGACGCTCCTGGTCAGGGTGATAGAAGAGCTTCATCTTGGATCCTTGCTGAAGCAGATGCCAGGCACGGGTGTCGCTTCCCCTGACAAGACCGGGAAGATAGATGCTTTCTCTGTGAGATTAGAACGTGACGCCGAGCACTGCTTGCCCGAGACTGCCGAAGACTTGCCCCAGACTCTTCAATTGACGCTGCCCGGGCGGCGGCCTCAGTTGGCAGCTCGAGTCCGGCGAACGGCGGAGGGGGTAACGTCGAAATGGCGCCGATAGGCGCGGCTAAAGCTGCCCTGGTCGCGGAAGCCCACCAGCGAGGCAATATGCCCCAGGCTCAGGTTGCTGTGCCGGACCAGTGTGCGGGCATGCTCAAGGCGGCGCTGCTGCACGTGAGCCAGCGGCGTGGTACCGAAGATATCGCGGAAACGGGCGTGGAAATGACCGGGACTGAGGGCGCAGAGGCCAGCCAGTTCCTCCACCCGTATGTTGTCGGCGAGGTGGCGATCGATCCAGGCATTGAGGCGGCGCAGGTCAATTCGCTCACCACCGGCACCCATCGGCGAATCTACGGCACTGGCGGCCGTAGCTCCCTGCTCCAGGCCCACATCCAGATGAAGATAGAGCGCTCTGAGCAACAGCGCGGCGATCTCGCTATGCAGCGCCGGGAACTGTTCGAGCTGCACCATCAACGTTCCCGCCAGTTGATTGAGGCGGGTCGGCACGGTGAAGAAATGAGGGCGCTCGAAGAGCCGCTGCATGGCATCTGCGTCGCGCAGCGATGCTATGTCATCCAGGGCAACGTCCAGCACCAGAGTACGGTTCAGGCCATCGCCTTCGTACTCATGATGGTAGGAGCAGGGAATGAGGCAGCCACGGGAGCCGGTCACGCGGTCTCCAGCTCCCTCGATTTCCAGCTCGGTGACGCCGCAGGTTGCCAGGATCAGCTGGTGATGCGTATGGGCATGGGCAACGTGTTCATGCCCGAGCGTGCAGGCACGCAGGTCGAGAATAGCCATGACGGTTTCTTGCGGTCCGTTTCATCGGGAATCGTTATTACCTTACTCCCCGGCAAACCGATGTGAAACCATCCTGACTAACTCCCCCACTCACGCTGAAGCCAACTTCAGCAGCGACCCTTCTTGGCCTGCCCGGGAGGACAGAAGCGCGAGCCGTGGGAGTAGCCACCGTGACCGTCGTCGATCACCACCAGGGGCTGGGGCTGGATACGCGCCGGCTGGTAGCTGCAGCCGGCCAGCATAAGGGACGATACCAGCACGATGAAAAGTGTCAGCAGAGCACGAAACATGGGGCCTCCGTATAGGGCGCAATCGAAGGCGCTATTCTAGCGATGCATTTTCGTGACGCCACATGTGGCACGTAGGCAACATGCTTGTCGCAAAATTGAGACTGGCAAGGCGGCGTCAGAACGGCGATAGTGCGGATTCATTAGTCTGCAAACAGGCCCTCTCCATGGACGCCCTTCGTCGCCACTCTCTGCTGATCATTGTCGTTGGCAGCCTGGTCATCTCCCTGGCCATGGGGCTGCGCCACGGTTTTGGCCTGTTCCTTGAGCCGATGAGCAGCGATCTGGGCTGGGGACGTGGGGTATTCGCCTTCGCGCTGGCATTGCAGAACCTGATCTGGGGATTTGCCCAGCCCTTCAGCGGGGCGCTTGCGGACCGCTTCGGTGCTGCCCGGGTGGTGGTCATCGGCGGGCTGCTCTACGCGTTGGGGCTGGCATTCATGGGGCTCTCTGAATCGGCGCTGGGCATGTCACTCTCCGCCGGGCTGTTGATCGGCCTTGGGCTCTCCGGGACCACCTTTTCGGTGATACTCGGTGCAGTGGGCCGTGCCGTCGCACCGGAAAAGCGCAGCATGGCCATGGGCATCGTCAGCGCCGCCGGCTCGTTCGGGCAATTCGCCATGCTGCCCGGCACCCTGGGGCTGCTGGGCTGGCTCGGCTGGTCTACTGCACTCTTGGCCATGGGGGTGATGGCGGCCATGATGGTGCCGCTTGGGGCCATGTTGAAGGATCGCCCCTCTGCCCGCCTGGCCTCGGATCTCTCGCTGCGCGCGGCACTGGACGAGGCTGCCGGACAGCGCGGTTTCTGGCTGCTCTGCCTGGGCTTCTTCGTCTGCGGCTTTCAGGTGGTATTCATCGGTGTGCACCTGCCGGGCTACCTGTTCGACAACGGCCTCGCCGTGCAGGTTGGTAGCACCGTGCTGGCGCTGGTGGGGCTATTCAACATCTTCGGCACCTATGCCGCCGGCTGGCTGGGGGGCATCTACTCCAAGCCACGGCTGCTCAGCTGGCTCTATCTGACCCGGGGCGCCGTAATCACTGCCTTCGTATTCCTGCCCCTGAGCCCCGCCAGTGCCTACCTGTTCGGCATCGCCATGGGCCTGCTGTGGCTCTCCACCGTGCCGCTGACCAATGGCATCGTGGCGTCGGTGTTCGGCGTGCGTCACCTCTCCATGCTGGGTGGCATCGTCTTCCTGTTCCACCAGCTAGGCTCGTTCATGGGCGTATGGATGGGAGGCTACCTCTATGACCTCACCGGCCACTATGATGTGGTCTGGAAGATCGCCATCCTGCTCTCGGTCGTCGCGGCCCTGCTTCACTGGTTCATCAGCGAGGCGCCGGTCAAACGACCCCAGCCAACGGAGGCCCAGGCATGACCCAAACGCTATTGTTAAAGCTGGTGGCCGCGGCAGCAATCACGGGCGCCCTGGCCCTGGCCTGGTGGGGCTGGCAGACCGCCGACGCCTCGATGCTGCTGCTCGGTATGCGACTTTGCTAGGCGTGATTCGACAGTCAGGTCCCTGAGTGACGCCCGACATCTTCTGCCACCATTCGCGTCAGGCTCTCCATGTCCTTCAGCGATACCCATCGTCCTTCGACGGAGATCAGTTTCTGCATCTGGAACCTGCCGAGCGCGCGGCTGACGGTCTCGATAGCCAGCCCCAGATAACTGCCGATGTCACCCCGCGACATGGACAGGAAAAAACGGCTCGGTGAGTAACCACGAAGCCTGAAGCGCTCCGACATCCCCAACAGAAAGCTCGCCATGCGCTGGTCAGCAGTGCGACCGGAAAGAAGGCACATCATGCGCTGATGATCGCGCAACTCCTCGCCCATGCAGCGAAAGAGGCGGTGTTGCAGGGTGTGGGAGTCTTTCATCAGCACCTCGAGCTGCAAGAACGGCAGCTCGCAAACGTATGTCGATTCCAGCGCCACCACATTGCCGACACACTCACCGCTACCGATGCCATCCAGGCCCACCAACTCACCGGGAAGGTAGAAATGTGTCACCTGATCACGCGCGCCTACTTGGAACTGTACTTGCTTCAGACTGCCTGTGCGCACCGCATAGAGATTGCCGAATTGATCTCCCTGGTGCACCAGGACCTCACCACGCTTGAGCGGGCGCGGCCGCTCGAGTAATGCATCGAAGTCGGCGAGCTGCGCCCCTTCCAGCCCCATGGTCAGACAGCGTGAATGATGGCAGCAGTATTCACAGCGCGTCCCGCCACCCGGCAGGGGGCCAGTCGATGTGAAGGGCATTTTCTTCTCCTTGTACTTCCCGCCAGAGAATGCACGAGACTCTGGAAGACCTTGATACCAAATACCTCTTTCAAGGTGGCTCAGGGGTTGAGATGGATCAAGGTTAATAAAAAAGTATCAAGAGTTGGCTGCTCTGCCGATGGCCGTGGAACCAAACGAAGCGCCCATGCCTGAGGGCATGGGCGCTTCGTTTGGTAGCCGCAGGTCGTCCAGCGACGGTTGGCTACGGCTTAGCTGAAGAACTTTTCCGAAGAATTTTTCCGAAGATCTTACCTGAAGAACTTACCAGACAAACGCGTAAAGCATCGCCCACTCGGGCGGTGATACAAGCGCGCACCGCGTAGCGGTGCCTCACTTGATACTGCCACTACCCCCTGATATTTTTCCAGTATGACAAAACGTGCCTACAAAGAACGTTTTTATCCTACGTCTGAGCAAGCTGTGCTGTTGGCACAGTCGTTCGGCTGTGCGCGTTTTGTATGGAACAACACGCTGACGTATCGCACAGAAGCCTATCAGCAGCACGGCGAACGGGAATCGATCTGGGCCTGACCGACCTGTTCATCACCAGCGAGGGCATCAAGTCGGGCAACCCGCGCCACCTCAAACGCTATGAAGCAAAGTTGGCGTATCTCCAGCGCCGGCTGGCCAAAAAGCAAAAAGGCTCGAACAACCGAAACAAGCTGCGCCAGAAGGTGGCGCGACGGCATGCCAAGATCGCGGATTGTCGCCGCGATGCCATCCATAAAGCGACTCGCACGCTCGTCAACGAAAACCAAGTGCTGTGTGTCGAGTCGCTCAACATCACCGGGATGATCAAGAACCGCTCCCTGGCCAAGGCCATCAGCGATGCGGGGTGGGGCGAGTTTCTTCGCCAACTCGACTACAAGGCAGAATGGGCAGGGCGGCAACTGGTGAAAGTGAGCCAGTGGCTGCCAAGCAGTAAAATGTGCCATGGCTGCGGGCACAAGGTTGAGAAGCTGCCACTCTCGCAGCGCCACTGGCACTGTGCAAGCTGCGGGCAAGCCATCGACCGCGACATCAATGCCGCGAGGAATATCCGAACCGCCGGGCTGGCGGGGTTAGCCTGTGGAGCGACTGGAGCGGGGGCAGCGGCCTAGCCGCTGCCTAGTGAAGGCGTGTCGAAGCAGGAAGGTTCTGGGGGTGACCTTAGAACCCTCACCCAAAGCGCGAAGCGCGGCGGGCGAGGAGTGTCAGATATAAAACTTCGGCAGCCTGCGACGGGCGCGCTGGTTCGCAGCTGCCTTGGCCCGAGGCAAACGTGGGCTGTCCCAGATGGTCATGAAACGCTCGGTGATGGACGCCGTGTCGGTTTCGACTTCGCCTTTGGGTTCGTTGATGTCGCGACGGCTGACCAGGGGCAGGTCCCAGATGGTGTTGAAACGCAATGTCGTCATGGTGTCGTTACGGTCCTTGGTGAACCGCCTCCAATAATTTGTGGAATATTTTTTCATATTATCCACCTTATTATACTTTAGTTCAAGGCCTCTCTCATTCGGGACTGTCTGCCCGTTAGGAAAATTGCGCTGCACCGCATATACTGCGATGCAGCATGCGCGGATGCATAGACGACGGTACAGAAAGCAAAGGAGGTGGCATGCACAAGGAAGAACGCTCGCACAGCGAGCCGGTCTGGAAAGACGGCGGATCACACAGTGAAAGGGTGAACCCCGATAACCCGCTGGGCGGGGAGGAAAAGGCATGACCGGCATCCTGGCTATCATCGCTGCTCTTACCCTCTTGATGTACCTGGCCTACCGCGGCCTGAGCCTGCTGATCCTGGCGCCGGCGCTTGCCGCCCTGGTTGCGTTGGTGTCCGTGGATACGCCGCTGCTGGCCAGCTACACCCAGGTGTTCATGGGCGCGGCGGGCAGTTTCATCGTCCAGTACTTTCCGCTGTTTCTGCTGGGAGCGATCTTCGGCAAGCTGATGGAGGATTCCGGCAGTGCAGAGGTGCTCGCCGGTGCCATTGTCGAACGCCTGGGCGACAGCCAGGCCATCCTGGCCGTAGTGCTCTCCTGTGCGGTGATGACCTACGGTGGGGTATCGCTGTTCGTGGTGGCCTTCGCCGTGTTCCCCATCGCCGCAGCGCTGTTTCGCAAGGCCGACCTGCCCAAGCGGCTGATCCCCGGCACCATCGCCCTGGGCGCCTTCACCTTTACCATGACCGCCCTGCCCGGCACGCCGGCGATCCAGAACGCAATACCGATGCCCTTCTTCGGCACCTCGCCCTTTGCAGCACCGGGGCTCGGCATCATGACCGGGCTGGTGATGCTGGGCCTTGGCCAGGCCTGGCTGACCTACCGCGCCAGGCAGGCCCGCACGGCCGGCGAAGGCTACGGCGAGCAGGAAACCGTGCCCAGCCCGCACGATCACCTGCGTGAGCGAGCCGCCGGCGAAGGCTTCGACCTGGCCGAGGTCGAGCCTCAACCGCGCAGCGGGCTGCCTCCCCTGCCATTGGCGCTGCTACCGATCGTGATGGTGATCGCGCTGAACCTGCTGTTCACTGCGGTAATCATCCCGGCCATGGACACCGGCTACCTTGCCGAACCGGCCTATGGTGCCACCAGCATCGAGTCGGTGCGCGGCGTCTGGTCGGTCATCGCCGCCCTGGTGCTCTCGATCCTGCTGTTGATTGCGTTGAACTGGCAGCGACTGCAGAACCTGACCGCATCGCTGGACAGTGGCGCCAACGCCTCGCTGCTGCCGATCTTCAACACGGCCAGCCTGGTCGGCTTCGGCTCGGTGATCGCCTCGCTGGCTGCCTTCGAGGCCATCAGTGCCTGGGTGACCACCGCCGGCGGCGACAACCCGCTGATCTCGCTGGCCCTCGCGGTGAACCTGCTGGCCGGCATGACCGGCTCCGCCTCGGGCGGCATGAGTATCGCCCTGTCCACCCTTGGCGACACCTACCTGGCCATGGGCCAGGCGGCAGGCATCTCGCCAGAGCTGCTGCACCGGGTCACTGCGGTGGCCACCGGCGGGTTGGATGCCCTGCCCCACAACGGCGCGGTGATCACGCTGCTTTCGATCTGCGGGCTGACGCATCGCAAGGCTTACCTGGACATCGCCGCGGTGGCCGTGGTCGGGCCAATCATCTCCCTGATCCTGCTGATCATCGTTGGCTCGCTGGTCGGGTCGTTCTGAGCTAGAACCACCGCCTGCGCCTGAACCAGACGACCATGCCGATGGCGACTGCGATCATCACCCCCCACACCAGCGGATAGCCCCAATACCAGCCCAGCTCTGGCATGGCGAAGGGGCTGGTCTGGTGCTCGAAATTCATGCCGTATACGCCGGCAATAAAGGTCAACGGCATGAAGACGGTGGCGATGATGGTCAGGGTGCGCATGCTCTCGTTGAGCCGGTGGCTCATGCTGGAGAGATAGATGTCGAGCAGGCTTGCGGTCATGTCACGATAGCTCTCCACCAGATCCATTATCTGCACGGTATGGTCGTAGACATCCCGCATCCACATGCGCGTATCGGGTGTGAAAAGGTCATTATGGTCGCGTAGCAGCTGGTTGATGACTTCCCGAGTGGGCCAGAGATAGCGCCGCAGCATGATCAGTTCGCGCTTAAGGCCATGCAGACGTTCCAGCGTCGAGCTGTCGGGGCGGTTGAGGATTTCCATTTCCAGCTCCTCAATGCGCTCGCCTATCCCGTCCAGCACCGGAAAGGCATGGTCCACGGCGGCATCGAGCAAGCCATAGAGAAGGTCATCCGGCTCCCCCAGGGCGCGACCACCGCGCTCCTTGAGCCGGCGCCGCACCTCGGCGAAAGGGTCCAGGCTCTCCGTCATGACGCTGGCGACCATGTTGCCGCCCATGAACAGGGTCAACTGGTAGAGGTGAAGCCTGCCCTCGTCATCCACCTCGGGTATGCCGAGAATGACCACCAGCGACGCATCGAAGCGCTCGACCTTGGGCCGTTGCCCGCCGTTGAGAATGTCCTCCTGGGCCAGCGGGTGCAGTCCCACCCGGTCGCCGAGCCGTTCGAGCTCCTCGGCAGTAGGCATGCCCTGCACGTGCAGCCAGTAGAGCGCCCCCTCGTCCGACGCCGCGGAAATCGCCTCGGGAATCGCCTCGAAGCGGACCTCCTGCATCTGCCCCCAGCGGCCGGCATCGCGACGCGCCAGGGAGAACCTGGCCGGCCCGTGCAGGGCCGTCTGCTCCATCGTCAGCTCGCGCAAGGTGCCCGGGGCGGTCCCGGCCGGGTGATAGTGCTTCCTGAACAGTCGGGTCATGGTAGAGATCCTGGCAATTCGGCAAGCCCATATAGTGGCATGAGCTGACCGATTTATCCGGCCAATTGGCGAACCAGCGCACCCATCTGGCAGCTACGGCCTGGCTGCCGATAACTCTGTTCGCTGATTATTTCGGCTACGCTATAGCAAGCCAATGGGTGCAACCAAAGCGGCTCCAGGGAAGGAGAACGATATGACCATGACAGTGGGCGAACTTTTCGTTGCGCTGGTGCTTGTCTCGCTGGCTCTGCTCGGCAGCAATGCCATTCGCAACGTCTCACCTTGGCTCCGACGCCTGTTCCTGCCCAGCTCGGTCGTCGGCGGGTTCATCCTGCTGTTGCTGGGTCCCGAGGTGCTGGGCCGCGCCGTGACGGCTCCTTTCGAGGAAGCCGCCGGCCTGTTCCCCGAGTACGTCTACGAGAGTTGGGCCGCCATGCCCGGCCTGCTGATCAATGTGGTATTTGCAGCACTCTTCATCGGCCGCCCGATTCCAGGCCTGCGCACCATATGGCTGCGTGCAGGTCCTCAGGTCGTGGTGGGCCAGACCATGGCCTGGGGCCAGTATGTGGTCGGGCTGACGCTAGCGATACTCATCCTGGCCCCCATGTTCGGCATGAACCCCATGGCAGGTGCCCTCATTGAAATCGGCTTCGAGGGCGGCCATGGCACCGCGGCCGGCATGGCGGACACCTTCGCCGACCTCGGCTTCGAGGAGGGCGCCGACCTGGCCCTGGGGCTGGCTACCGTGGGCATCGTCTCGGGGGTATTGATCGGCACGCTGATGATCAACCTCGCGGCACGACGCGGGGTAATCACCCTGGACAACTCCCGCAAAACCTCGGAGGCGCTGGATGAGGTTCGGCTGCAGGGCGATGAGAATGACCTCCCACCCACCGAAGAGTACAGCGAATTCAAGAAGGACCTTGCCCAGGAAGAGGAAACCGCCGATCCCTTGAGCCTGCATATCGGCCTGGTCGGCATCGCCATCGTCGTCGGCTGGCTGATCCTGAACGGGTTGCAGTGGATCGAGCAGCAGACCTGGGCCCGCGACGACGGCATGGAGATCCTCGCTCACGTGCCACTGTTTCCCATCGCCATGATCGGCGGCGTGCTCGTGCAGCTCTGCGTGACACGCTTCGGCCTGGAGCCCCACGTCTCGAGCCGAACCATGTCCCGTATCGCCGGCACAGCTCTCGACTTCACCATTGTCACGGCCCTGGCCACACTCTCCCTCACCGCCCTGGGCGAGCACTTCTTGCCTTTCCTGCTGCTGGCGCTGGCCGGGATCGGCTGGTCGCTCTTCGTGCTGATCGTCATCGCGCCAAGGGTCATTCCCGAGAACTGGTTCGAGCGCGGCATCGGCGACTTCGGCCAGTCCATGGGCGTCACCGTGACCGGCCTGTTGCTGATGCGCATGGCCGACCCCAAGAACCGATCCGGCGCTTTTGAAAGTTTCGGCTACAAGCAGCTGATGTTCGAACCAGTGGTCGGCGGCGGGCTGTTCACGGCGGCTTCGCTCCCGCTCATCGCTCAGTTCGGCGCACCGACAATACTGGGGCTCACGCTGATACTGACCATCGCCTGGCTAGTCTTCGGCCTCCTCTACTTCGGCCGCATGGTCCCTGAGCGTGGACGCGGCAGGTGGGGCAGCTGACACCATCACTGTCTATCGCAACCCTTAGCACCAGCGGCAGCGAGGCCAGTCCTTCAAGGGCAGACATGGGCCGCCAGGAAGCCTACACTGCACCGCAGCATCCCGATTTCAAGGAGACAGCATGGCGAAGGACGACAAGAAGCTCATTGACCTGGCATTGCAAGGCGGCGGTTCCCACGGCGCCCTGACCTGGGGCGTACTCGACAGACTGCTGGAGGAGGAACGTCTGGAGATCGACGGGGTCAGCGGCACCAGTGCCGGTGCCATGAATGCCGTAGTGCTAGCCGATGGTCTGCACAAGGGTGGTCGCGAGGGAGCCCGGCAAGCGCTGCACACCTTCTGGAAAGGGGTCAGCGATGCGGCGCGTTTCTCGCCGATCCAGCGCTCGCCCTGGGATCGGCTGATGGGCAATGACGGCCTGGACACATCGCCAAGCTATCTGTTCTACGAAAGCCTCACCCAACTGGTTCCCCCAGCGAAGCTCAACCCCCTGGGCATTAACCCATTGCGTGACCTGGTCAGCGAACTGGTGGACTTCGAGCGGGTAAACGCCTGCCGCAAGGCAAAGGTGTTCATTACCGCCACCAATGTACGTACCGGGCGCGCCAAGGTGTTCCGCCAGCCCGAGCTGAGCGTGGATACCGTCATGGCCTCAGCCTGCCTGCCATTCATGTTCCCGGCCGTGGAGATCGATGGTGAGGCCTACTGGGATGGTGGCTACAGCGGCAACCCCGCCCTCTTCCCGCTGGTCGATGACCAGGGCTGCCGTGATCTGGTGGTGGTACAGGTCAACCCCCTGGTTCGCAGCCAGCTCCCCGATAGCGCCCGTGACATCATCAACCGCATCAACGAAATCACTTTCAATACCAGCCTGATCAAGGAACTGCGCAGCATTCAGCTATTGCAGCAATTGATCGACTCAGAAAATGTCGAGCTGGAACGGTATCGCTCGATGCGCCTGCACCTGATCCATGCCGAGCAAGAGGTGGAAAAACTCAGCGCCTCGAGCAAGCTCAATGCGGAATGGGACTTCGTTTCCCGTCTGCATACCCAAGGCCGTGCCTGGGCCGATCTGTGGCTCGATCAGCATTTCGATTCCATCGGCAAGTGTTCGTCCTTCGATCTGAACACGGTCTTCCAGGACACGTTCCGCCCCTTCGCCAGGCCCGAGGAAGCGCCCACCGGGCGTGGTGAGCACGAAGAGTAAGGGCAGGTGCGCCCTGGCCGGGTGTAGCTACGAATCATGCCCGCGCATGATGGCGGGCAGACTGGCATGCAGGCGTCGTTTCGCGAATGCCGTCAGGCTCCCCTTGTCTTAAGATGGGCCTTCGCCATGCTTGCCGGAGATGCGAATGCCCGACACCGACAACGCCTTCCAGGCCGCCCTCGATCTGATCCTGGGCCTGGACCCGACCCTGCTCGGGATAGTGGCCCTGTCGCTTCAGGTGTCGCTGGGCGCCGTGTTGGTGGGGGCGCTGATCGGTCTGCCATTGGGTGCTGCGCTGGCCCTGTGGCGCTTTCCCGGCCGTGGCCTGGTGGTCACGCTGCTCAACGCCTTCATGGGCCTGCCGCCGGTCGTGGCTGGCCTGCTTGTCTACCTCTTGCTCTCCCGGGCCGGCCCCCTGGGCGAACTGGGATTGCTATTCACACCTACCGCCATGGTGATCGCCCAGTCGCTGCTGGTACTACCTATCATTGCCGCCCTGACTCGCGATCACGTGCGGAGCCTTTGGGACGAGTACCGCGAGCAGCTACACTCCTTCGGGGTGACTCGCCTTCGTGCCATGCCAAGCCTGCTCTGGGATGCCCGCTTCGCTCTGATGACGGTGATTCTCGCCGGTTTCGGGCGGGCCAGCGCCGAGGTCGGCGCCGTGCTGATCGTCGGCGGTAACATTGAGGGCGTCACCCGGGTGATGACCACGGCCATCGCCCTGGAAACCAGCAAGGGCAACCTGTCGTTGGCACTCGGCCTTGGCCTGGTACTGCTTGGCCTGGTGGCTCTTGTCAATGCCACGGCTTACCTAATCGGTGAACGTGCCAGGAGGAAGCTGGGATGAACAACTTCTGCCACCCCACCACCTTGCTACCGACAGCCTCTCCGGCAAGCCAGCCTCTACTGCGCCTGGAAGGGCTCGGCTTTTCCCATCAGGGGCAGACACTCCTGCAGGCGATCGATCTCACACTGGCGGCCCGTGGCCGCACGGTGATACTGGGCCCCAACGGGGCCGGCAAGAGCCTGCTGATGCGCCTGGCCCATGGTCTGCTCACTCCCAGTAGCGGCCATGTGCGCTGGGCACCCCATGAGAGCGGGCGCCCCCTGCGCCAGGCGATGGTCTTTCAGCGCCCGGTGATGCTGCGACGCTCTGCACTGGCCAATCTCACCTATGCCCTGGCCGCCCGTGGCGTGCCCTGGCGCCAACGTCGCGGCCTGGCACAGGCAGCACTGACACGCTTCGGGCTAGCCAGCCTCGCCGACCGCCCCGCCAGGGTACTGTCCGGTGGCGAGCAGCAGCGCCTGGCCCTGGCAAGGGCGTGGGTCCTGGAGCCCGACGTCCTGTTTCTCGATGAGCCCACCTCGGCGCTGGACCCGGCATCATTGCGAGCGGTGGAGGATGCCGTACACGCCTTCCACGCCCAGGGTTCACGCATCGTGATGACCAGCCATGACCTCAACCAGGCCCGCCGCCTGGCCGACGACATCGTCTTCCTTTACGAGGGGCATGTCATCGAGCACACTCCGGCACGGGAATTCTTCCACGCCCCCAGCACCCAACTCGCCCGGGACTTTCTTTCCGGGGATCTGCTCGGCTGATGGGAGGCATCCAGCTCATGTTTCGCTACCAACATACCGCCTATGTGCTGCTGATCGGATGGCTCTGGGCAGCCCCCCAAGCCGGGGCCGACGAGCGGAATGAAGCGCGCTATATCGTGCTCGCCTCCACAACCTCTACCGAGAACTCGGGCCTGTTCAGCGCCATCATACCGCCGTTCACCGAAGCAACCGGTATCTCGGTTCGCGTCGTTGCCGTGGGTACCGGGCAGGCTTTCGCCCTTGCCCGCCGCGGCGATGCCGATGCTCTGCTGGTGCATGATGCCGCGGGCGAAGCCCGGCTCATCGACGAGGGGTATGCCAGCGAGCGGGCAGAGATCATGTACAACGACTTCGTCATCGTCGGTCCCAACCAGGATCCGGCCGAAATTACCACGGCCAAAACGGCGTCCGGGGCCTTCGCTCGGATCGCCGCCGCTGAGTCGCCCTTCGTCTCACGCGGCGATGACAGCGGCACCCACCGCGCCGAACGGCAGCTGTGGCAGGCGACCAACATAGCCCCCCAGGGCGAATGGTACCGGGTCCTGGGCAGTGGCATGGGCCCGACGCTCAATACCGCCGCGGCCATGGGTGCCTACGTTTTCACCGACCGCGCCACCTGGGCCGCCTTCGACAATAGACAGGACCTCGTCCTGCTCTTCGAGGGCGATGAGGCACTGTTCAACCAGTACGCAAGCCTGCTGCTCCTGGAAGAGCGCCACCCCCACCTGAAGCACGACTTGGCAAGCGAGTGGCACCGATGGCTGCTCTCCGAGGAGGGCCAGCGGGCCATCGCCGACTTCGAGATAGCCGGGCAAGCTGTGTTCACGCCCAACGCCCGACGAGGCACAGACAGGTCACCCGGCAACCAGTGACGCTCCGCACGACTACCAAGGGCCATGCACGTAAAGCCCAGTGATTCCAACCCCATGCCATTCCCGGCCATTCACTCGAGGCTTGCCAGCATTGCCTCCAGCTCATTGGAGATGAAGCGCGGCTCGACGCACTCGCCCAGGTGCCTCTGAGCGAACGTCAGGAAACCGCGAGCCGCGTGGGGCAGCCGCTTGTCCCGGCGCACGATGAACTGCCAGTGGCTCTCGATGGGCAGCCGCTCCACCGGCAGGATCACCAAGTCGGAGTGTTCAGGCGGAAGTACATGCTCGGAGAGCACCGCTAGCCCCATCCCCGACGCCACCCCTACACGAATGGCCTCGTTGCTGGCCATCTGCAGGCTCGAGCCAAGCGAGAGCCCCTGCTCCTGCAGCCAGCTCTCGAACAGCATGCGCGTGGCCGAGCCCGGCTCGCGCAGCAAAAACCGTTCGGTCAGCAGCTCGCTCATGGCGACACGCTTCCTGGCAGCCAAAGGATGACCTTGCGGCGCGATTACCACCAGCGGATTGCGCAGGAAGCGCCCGGCCAGGGCATGAGCCAGCGACGGTGGATGGCTGAAGACATAGAGGTCATCATCCTGGCGCTCGAAGCGGGTCAGCATCTGGCGCCGGTTGCCGATATGCAGGGTCACATCGACCTCGGGAAACGCCTGGCTATAGGGGCCCAGCAGTCTCGGCAGCACATACTGCGCCGTGTTGACCAGGGCAATACTGAAACGTCCCCGCTCGCCGCCCCTCAAGGCGGCCAGGTAGTCCTCGAAGTCATCGAAACGGCCAAGTACTTCGCGGCTGGCGCGGTAGAGCTCCCGCCCCGCTTCCGTTGCTACCAGGCGTCCCTGGCGAACGCTCAACAGCGGCTCTCCCACCGCCTCACTCAAGCGCTTGAGCTGCTGTGAAACGGTCGGCTGGGTCAGGTGAAGTTGACGAGCCGCCTCGCTCACCGAGCCGCTGCGAACCACGGCAACGTACACTTGTAGCAGGCGAAATGTCAGGTGGCGTACGTTCATGGCTGACTCCATGGCGGCCAAATATAGAGTTTTATCTATACTATAAAGCCATACATTCAATTGGAATCAATATCACGCACTCCTCACAATCCGCGACTACCCTGCCAATGCGACTCAGAAAAAGAGAGACCCATGCCAGACATCGTCGTGATGTTCTTTCTGCTCGGCCTGCTCGCCGGCATCGTCAAGTCCGATCTGAACATACCCAAGGCCGCCTACGACACCTTGAGCCTGCTGCTGATGCTGACCATCGGCCTCAAGGGAGGCATGGCGCTCTACGGCAACCTGCGCTGGTCACTGATACCGGAACTCCTCGCGGTAGCGGCCCTGGGCGCCTTGATCCCGCTGGCATTGATGCCAGTGCTGCGCCGCCTTGTGCGCCTGTCGTCCGCCGATAGCGCCAGCATCGCCGCTCACTATGGTTCTGTCAGTGCCGGCACCTTTGCCGTGGCGCTGGCCTTCGCCGAGGGGCGTAATCTCCCCATCGGTGCCGAGGTCACCCTCTATCTGGTGATGATGGAGCTGCCAGCAATCATGGTGGCCATCGCACTCTACCGGCGTCATAAGGGCAGTGATTCCGGCGAAGCGATGCAGGGCATCTGGCACGAGACGCTGACCAATCGCGGGGTCATCCTGCTGGCTGGCGGTGCGGTTATCGGCGCCATGTACGGCCCCATGGAGGGTGCCAACGTTACCGAGCTGTTTACCAGTGCCTTCCACGCCGTTCTTGCCCTGTTCCTGCTGCAGATGGGCCTGACCGCAGCCGAAACCCTGCGGCCCATTCCCTGGTTTCACTGGCGGCTGCTCACCTTCGCCCTGGTGGCACCATTCTTCCTCGCCATGGCCGGGATGGCGGTAGGCCTGGCCCTGGGTCTTCCCAGCGGCTCACTGCTTATCCTGACGGCCCTTGCCGCCAGCGCATCCTACATCGCGGCACCGGCCGCCATGCGCACCGCCGTGCCCGAGGCCAACATTGGCCTGGCCATGCTGGCAGCGCTGGGCTTTACTTTCCCGCTGAACGTTATCCTGGGCATTCCCCTCTATCATCAACTGGCGCTCTGGCTGGGCTGAGCCAAGCGTAGGCGCCACCGGTCCAGAACCGGTGGCGCCGTTCTTCGACATTCGTCGCAGCCGCCCAGCCTGCACTTTACGTTAACGTCAACCTGGCCTAGTCTTGTAGCCATTCCAAGATGCGCGGTGAATCCGTACCCGTTCACCAAGCACTACCTGACAGCCGTTTTACGCGACAGAAAAAGGGAGTTCCGCCATGCTCACGCCCTACCAGCCCCTCGATTTCGGCCTAGACGATGAACTCAACATGCTGCGCGATCAGGTCAACGCCTTCGCCCGCGACGAGATCGCTCCCCGTGCGGCCGAGATCGACGAGAAGAACGAGTTCCCCAACGACCTTTGGCAGAAGTTCGGCGACATGGGGCTGCTGGGCATCACCGTCTCTGAAGAAGATGGCGGTACCGGCATGGGCTATCTGGCGCACTGCATCGCCATGGAAGAGATCTCCCGGGCCAGCGCCTCGGTGGGTCTCTCCTACGGCGCGCATTCCAACCTCTGCGTCAACCAGCTCAAGATCAACGCCAATGCCGAGCAGAAGGCCAAGTACCTGCCCAAGCTGATGAGCGGCGAGCATGTCGGCGCGCTGGCCATGTCCGAGCCGGGTGCCGGCTCCGATGTGGTCTCCATGAAGCTGCGCGCGCGCAAGGAGGGCGACCACTTCGTCCTCAACGGCAACAAGATGTGGATCACCAACGGCCCCGACGCCGACGTGCTGGTGGTCTACGCCAAGACCGACCCGGACGCCGGCTCCAAGGGCATCACTGCCTTCATCATCGAGAAGGGCATGCCCGGTTTCACCACCGCCCAGAAGCTCGACAAGCTCGGCATGCGCGGCTCCAACACCTGTGAGCTGGTGTTCCAGGATTGCGAAGTGCCCGTCGAGAACGTGCTCGGCGAACTCAACCGCGGCGTCAAGGTACTGATGAGCGGCCTGGACTACGAGCGCACCGTGCTCGCCGCCGGCCCCATCGGCATCATGCAGGCAGCCATGGATATCGTGGTGCCCTACGTCCACGAGCGTAAGCAGTTCGACCAGGCCATCGGCGAATTCCAGCTGGTGCAGGGCAAGATCGCCGACATGTACACCACGCTGAACGCCTGCCGCGCCTATCTCTACGCCGTGGCCGCCGGCTGCGACCGAGGCCAGACCTCGAGGAAGGACGCCGCCGGCGTGATCCTCTACTGCGCCGAGAAGGCCACCCAGGTGGCGCTGGACTCGATCCAGCTGCTCGGCGGCAACGGCTACATCAACGAATACCCGACCGGACGCCTGCTGCGCGACGCCAAGCTCTACGAAATCGGCGCAGGCACCAGCGAGATCCGTCGCATGCTGATCGGTCGCGAGATCTTCAACGAATCTAGGTAAGGGTGGCTTCCGCCAGGGCGCCTGGCGGTGCCAGTCGCGATGGGGACCAGCGCTCCAACAGCGTTTTTTTCTAATGTTGAAGCAGCTTTAGCTCCGGTCCGACGCATCGGCGACTGGAGGCCGAAGGACTCCCGGCGGCGTTGCCAAGGCTAGCAACACCGCCAACGTCGGCAGCCTCCGCCAAGGCGCCTGACGGCGCCAGTCGCGACGCGGAGCGGCGCTCCAACAGCGTTTTTTTCTAATGTTGGAGCAGCTTCAGCTCGCGACTGGAGGCCGAAGGACTCCCGGCGGCGTTGCCAAGGCTAGCAACACCGCCAACGTGGCAGCCTCCGCCGAGGCGCCTCGCGGCGCCAGTCGCGATGCGAAGTCGGAACGCCGAACCGAGCGCTCCAACAAGGTAGGTAGCTCCTGCAGAACAGAACCACCAAAGACGCACCGCCCACGAAGCACTAACCTGCTTCGAAGACGAACAGCAAGGATCTTTCCATGAGCATCCTGAACACCCAGATCAATCCACGCAGCGATGTCTTCCAGGCCAACGAGGCGTCGATGCGCCACGAGGTCATGAAACTCCGCGAGCTGACCGCGGCGATCAGCCAGGGCGGCGGCGAAAAGGCCCGTACCCGCCACGAGTCCCGCGGCAAGCTGTTCGTGCGCGACCGCATCGATCACCTGCTCGACGAGGGCTCGCCCTTCCTCGAGTTCTCGGCGCTGGCGGCCCACGACACCTATGACAACCCGATTCCCGCCGCCGGGGTGGTCACCGGCATCGGCCGCGTCTCTGGCGTGGAGTGCGTGATCGTCGCCAACGACGCCACGGTCAAGGGCGGCACCTACTTCCCGATGACAGTGAAGAAGCACATCCGCGCCCAGGAGATCGCCCGCAAGCACCGCCTGCCGTGCATCTACCTGGTCGACTCCGGCGGCGCCCACCTGCCGAGCCAGGACGAGGTGTTCCCCGACCGCGACCACTTCGGCCGCATCTTCTACAACCAGGCCACCCTCTCTGCCGAAGGCATCCCGCAGATAGCCGTGGTGATGGGCTCCTGCACCGCCGGCGGCGCCTACGTGCCAGCCATGGCCGACGAGTCGATCATCGTCAAGCAGCAGGGCACCATCTTCCTGGGTGGCCCGCCGCTGGTGAAGGCCGCCACCGGCGAGAGCATCAGCGCCGAGGACCTTGGCGGCGCCGACGTCCACTGCAAGGTGAGCGGCGTGGCCGACCACTACGCCGAGAACGACGCCCACGCCCTGCAGCTGGCGCGCGGCTGCGTGTCACGGCTCAACTGGCAGAAGCGCGGTCAGCTGAAGATGCAGGAACCCAAGCCGCCTCGGCTCGACCCGGCAGAAATCTACGGCATCGTCGGCACCGACCTCAAGAAGCCCTACGACGTGCGTGAAGTGATCGCCCGCATCGTCGATGACTCCGACTTCGACGAGTTCAAGCGCTACTACGGCGACACCCTGGTCACCGGCTTCGCCCATATTCACGGCTACCCGGTGGGCATCGTCGCCAACAATGGCGTGCTGTTCTCGGAGTCCGCGGTCAAGGGCGCGCACTTCATCGAGCTCTGTGCCCAGCGCAAGATCCCGCTGATCTTCCTGCAGAACATCACCGGCTTCATGGTCGGCTCCAAGTACGAGCACGAAGGCATCGCCAAGCACGGGGCCAAGCTGGTCACCGCGGTGGCCTGTGCCAAGGTGCCCAAGTTCACCGTGCTGATCGGCGGCAGCTTCGGCGCCGGCAACTACGGCATGTGCGGCCGCGCCTACGACCCCAACCTGCTGTTCATGTGGCCCAACGCCCGCATTTCCGTCATGGGCGGCGAACAGGCTGCCGGCGTGCTGGCTCAGGTCAAGCGCGACCAGCACGAGCGCGAGGGCCGCGAGTGGTCCGCGGAAGAAGAGGAAGCCTTCAAGGCCCCCACCCGCGACCAGTACGAGCACCAGGGCCACCCCTATTACGCCAGCGCGCGGCTGTGGGACGACGGCGTCATCGACCCGGCCCAGACCCGCGACGTGCTGGGCCTGTCACTGGCCGCAGCGATGAATGCCGAGGTGCAGGAAACCAAGTTCGGCGTGTTCCGTATGTAGTGTTTCTGTAGGAGGTAGCTTGAGCTCGCGACGGCGGCCTCGAGGCGAAAGCATGACGACAGCCGCCGTGCAGCAGAGCCGGAATACCAAGCCGCACCCCGACAGAAACGAATCAAGGGTACTGACATGTCATCAAACGATACCTTCTCCCGCCTGACCATCGACGACCGCGGCGTCGCCTGGCTGACACTCGATCGTCCGGAGGTGCATAACGCCTTCGACGACAGCCTGATTGCCGAGCTCAACGCCCACCTGGAGCAGCTCCACGACGACGCCCACCATGGCCATGTGCGCGTGGTGGTACTGGGCTCCGAGGGCAAGAACTTCTCCGCCGGCGCCGACCTGGGTTGGATGAAGCGCATGGTCGAGTACGACTTCGAGGGCAACCTGGCGGACTCTCGCAAGCTCTCGCAGTTGATGCACCGTCTCGACACCCTGCCCTGCCCTACCATCTGTCGGGTGCAGGGTGCGGCGTTCGGTGGCGCCGTGGGCCTGGCCGCCTGCTGCGACATCGTCATCGCCTCCGACAAGGCCAAGTTCTGCCTCTCCGAGGTCAAGATCGGCCTGTCGCCGGCGGTGATCAGCCCCTACGTGCAGCGGGCCATCGGTCCGCGCCAGATGCGCCGCTTCGCCCTCTCCGCCGAAGTGGTCGATGCCGCCACCAGCCTCACCCTGAGCCTGAGCCACCAGGTCGTCGGACTCGACGAGCTGGACGAGGCCGTCGAGGCGATGATCGGCACCCTGCTCGGCGGCTCGCCCCAGGCCCAGCGCGCCACCAAGGCACTGCTCTTCGAGGTCGCCCGGGAGCCCGACAGCAAGGCCACCCGCGAACACACCTGCAAGGTGATCGCCGAGCTACGCGTCAGCGCCGAGGGTCAGGAAGGCCTTTCCAGTTTCTTCGAGAAGCGCCGCCCCGCCTGGGTCGACGACACCGCCGCTTCAACCAAGACGTCAGCCGACACGGAGCGACGCTCATGAGCCAGACACCGCAAACACGTACTAGCCAGTTCGACACCCTGCTGGTGGCCAACCGCGGCGAAATTGCCTGCCGCGTCATGCGTACCGCCCGCGCCATGGGCCTGCGCACCGTGGCCGTCTACTCCGACGCCGACGCCAGTGCCCGCCACGTGCGCGAGGCCGATGAGGCCGTGCGCCTGGGTCCGGCTGCCGCCCGTGAGAGCTATCTCAAGGTCGAGGCCGTGGTCGAGGCCGCCAAGCGCACCGGCGCCGGCGCCATCCACCCCGGCTACGGCTTCCTCTCCGAGAACGGCGGCTTCGTCGAAGCGCTGGACCAGGCCGGCATCGTCTTCGTCGGCCCGCCCGCCTCGGCGATCGCCGCCATGGGCGACAAGTCTGCCGCCAAGGCACGCATGGCTAACGCCGGCGTGCCGCTGGTGCCGGGCTACCACGGTAACGACCAGAACGACGCCCTGCTCAAGGCCGAGGCCGACAAGATCGGCTACCCGGTGCTGCTCAAGGCCAGCGCCGGCGGCGGCGGCAAGGGCATGCGCGTGGTCGAGGCCCCCGAGCAGTTCCAGGCCGCACTGGACGGCTGCCGCCGCGAGTCCCAGGCCGCCTTCGGCGACACCCGCATGCTGATCGAGAAGTACCTGACCCAGCCACGCCACGTCGAGGTCCAGGTGTTCTGCGATTCACACGGCAACGGCGTCTACCTTTTCGAACGCGACTGCTCCGTGCAGCGCCGCCACCAGAAGGTGCTCGAGGAAGCCCCTGCCCCCGGCATGACCGCGGAACTGCGTAGCAAGATGGGCGACGCCGCCGTGCGCGCCGCCAAGGAGATCGGCTACGTGGGCGCCGGCACCGTCGAGTTCCTCCTCGATGCGGACGGCTCCTTCTTCTTCATGGAGATGAATACCCGCCTGCAGGTGGAGCACCCCGTCACCGAGATGATCACCGGCCAGGACCTGGTCGAGTGGCAGTTGCGCGTGGCCATGGGCGAAGCCCTGCCCTGCACCCAGGACGAGCTGACCATCACCGGCCATAGCTTCGAGGCGCGGCTCTACGCCGAAGACCCGGACCAGGACTTCCTGCCCGCCACCGGCCTGCTCACCCAGTTCGCCATGGACCTGGAAGGCGCCGGCCTGGATCCTGCGCGCGTGCGCCTGGACAGCGGCGTGGAGACCGGCGACGCCGTGTCCATGCACTACGACCCGATGCTGGCCAAGCTGATCGTCCACGGTGACGACCGCGACCAGGCACTCGCCACCCTAAACCGCGCCCTGGCCGCGCTGGACGTGCAGGGCGTCGTGACCAACCGCGCCTTCCTGCAGCGCCTGGCGACACACCCGGCGTTCAAGGCCTGTGATCTCGACACCCGCTTTATCGAGCGCAATGAAGCCACCCTCTTCGCCCCCAAGCAGTACAGCATCGAAGAGTACGCCGGTGCCGCCCTGGTGGGCCTCAACCAGCTCGCCCGCGAGTGCGAAAGCGACTCCCCCTGGGACCGCCACGACGGCTTCCGCCTCAACGCCCCGCACAGCATCCGCATCGCCCTGTGCGACCCGGCGCACGTGCAGGACAGCGAAGACGCCGACACCGTGGTGGTGGTCGACGGCACCCGCCACAGCGGTGACGCCCTCTGGACCCTGACCATCCGTGGCGAGACCCTCACCGCCAGCCTGCAACCGCTGGCTGGCGACGCCGTCGCCGTGACCCTCAACGGCCACCGCCGCCGCCTGCAGGCACGCCGCGACGGCAACGTCGTCGTCATGGTCGACCCGCGCGGTGAAACCCGGCTGTTCTGGCGCCGCATCGACGCCATCGACCACGGCCACCACGAAGCCGAATCGACCCTCACCGCGCCCATGCACGGCACCGTGGTGGCGCTGCTCGTCGAACCCGGCCAGCGCGTCGAGAAAGGGATGCCGCTGATGGTCATGGAAGCCATGAAGATGGAACACACCATGACCGCCCCCGCCGACGGCCACGTGGAAAACTTCCACTTCCAGGGCGGCGACACCGTCGGCCAAGGCGACGTACTGCTCGAATTCGCCGCCGACCAGTAAAAAAGGGAGGCCACAGGCCTCCCGCACCAACCGCAACAGAAGAAAAAAAAGCTGTAGGAGCGCTCGGTTCGGCGCCCCGACTCTGCATCGCGACTGGAGGCCGAAGGCCTCCCGATGAGGACGCCAACCTAAGCTAAGACAGCTGTAGGAGCGCCGGTTCCCGTCGCGACAGGAGGCCGAAGGCCTCCCGAATCAACAGCCACTGCTGGAGGCACCGCCATGACATTCCCCAAATCCGTGCGCCTGGTCGAGGTCGGCCCCCGCGACGGACTGCAAAACGAACCCAACCCGATCGACACGGCCACCAAGCTCGAGCTCATCGACCGCCTGGGCGCCGCCGGCATTGCCTACATCGAGGCCGCCAGCTTCGTCTCCCCCAAGTGGGTACCCCAGATGGCCGACCACCGCGAGGTGATGACCGGCCTCACGCGCCGCCAAGGTGTCACCTACGCCGCTCTCACCCCCAACCTCAAGGGGCTGGAAGCGGCGCTGGAGTGCGGCGTCGAGGAAGTGGCGGTATTCGGCGCGGCAAGTGAGGCCTTCTCGCAGAAGAACATCAACTGCTCCGTCGCTGAATCCCTGGAGCGCTTCATCCCGGTACTGGAGCGTGCACAGCAGGCCGGCGTGCGGGTGCGCGGCTACGTCTCCTGCGTGCTCGGCTGCCCCTATGAAGGCGAGATCGCACCCGCCAAGGTGGCCGAAGTCTCCAAGGCGCTCTATGAGATGGGCTGCTACGAGGTGTCGCTGGGCGACACCATCGGCGTCGGCACCCCGCTCGCTGCCAAGCGCATGATCGAAGCGGTGAGCCGTGACATCCCCATGGACAAGCTCGCCGCCCACTTCCACGACACCTACGGCCAGGCACTCGCCAACCTCTACGCCGTGCTGGAAGAAGGCATTAGCGTGGTCGACAGCTCCGTTGCCGGCCTCGGCGGCTGCCCCTACGCCAAGGGCGCCTCCGGCAACGTGGCCAGCGAAGACGTCATCTACCTGCTCAACGGCCTCGGCATCGAGACCGGTATCGACCTCGACAAGCTCGCCGACACCGGCACCTGGATCACCCAGACCATCGGCCGGCCGAATCGCTCGAAGGTGGGGGCGGCGCTGGCGGCGAAGTGATCACGGGGTAGAAACGGAAAGCCCCTGAGTCAGATGAATGGCTCGGGGGCTTTGGAATTGGCACAAGATATCGCTTAATTGGAGCTTGGGTACTCAATAATCGCAAAGCTTGGATGCACACGAACTCGACGAGCTGAAATTGAGCCTGCTAGCCATTGAATCCAGGCGGATCATCCCAAAGCTGCACCTCGATATAGAGCTCAAAATCACTTTCCCAATAACGCTCATAAGGCACTACGCGATCATTTTCAGGAATTCCGAATCGGGTAACCAGCTCGTCGATCTCGCTAAGCAGGAATACTTGGTTATGGTACGGCTTATCGTCTCGGGTTAGCGCGATAAAGCTATCCGGGTAAGTCAAGGACGTCACTTCAGGGTCGAGCGCCGAGAGAGGAATTCTCAACTCACTGTGGTCCACGTTCAGATCGCGAAACCAAGGAGACTCTCCCAGCACCAGATAAAAGGGATGGCGGCGGCGCGGCTTACCCCCTCGCGCTATGAACAGTTCACGCAGCCGATCTTCAACCTCACGCCGGACCCCAATGTAATTCCTGCCATAGCGCCGTCGATAGCCAGGATCACGCTGATGACGAGTCAGAATATCCAGGAAGACGGGATCTTCAGAGCCGGCCGGAAGCTCAGAGAGGCTTCGAAACGGGCCAGTCTCGCGTAGATAGTAGTGGGAAGCGAATTGTGGAAGCCTCATCATTTCACCCCGTATAGCATGGGCCACGTAAATATAACCAGATTGTATTGCAATAAAACAGAAAATCTCTTAAAAATTAGAAAATCAAGGATAATAGTAAACCAGGCATACGATGAGCGACACGAAAGCAGACGCGTAAAAGCCCACAAATATAGCATTAAGCACACTTTTCTCCATACGTGGTCTGGCACCCAGCATAGGAACGAAAAACAGAGCAGCGAGAAAAGCAGCCATCCAATGATTAAAAAGATAAACATTTGACGGAAGAGACACAAAGGCCGTTACAGCAAACACAGCCAAATATTTACCAGAACTCAACATCGCATTTCTTCACTCACTCCCAGAGGTCCATTTTAAGAAATTTGGCGGATAGCCTGTTATCACTATGGTCAGTGAGACATATAAAAGCAAACCTATTATCGCAACAAAAACCCACATTTGTGAATAAAAACCTCCATCACGACCAAATGCAAAAACTCCTGCCAGAGCAATGAGACAAAACAATGATATAAGGGCGCAAAGAAACCTATAAAATATCCCTATTTTCCTTACATCTTCAATTGCCATATTTTTCTTCCATAAAATTCCAGTTCCCTTTTTAACCAGCTCAGGCGCTGTAGGCACGCTACCGCCAAGGCAGTCAACTAGGCGCCTCTCCTGGCGAGTGATCACGGCGATGCTTCTGATGCACCCGTTTCGTTGAAAACGCTTGATAAGACTCGGAATACAATACCGCCAAAATAGCAGATATAAGAACATAAGCGAATATATCAAATAGCGGAAAAAACAGCAACGCAGATATTAGATTTAAACTTTCAGAATTTATCAGACCGGCAACACCTCCCCACAAAAAATAAAACACAGAAAACAAAGCACTGAATATGGCAAGCGAGATGAATAGCGCCCACTGAGGCCTATGGGTCATGCTGAAGGAATCTCTCAACGAAATTTTTCTATCAATCGCCACGCCCACAAGAACCAATGACAATCTTAAAGTGAAAAACAAAGGCACCAGGAAAAATACCAATAGGACAAAAGCCATCCAAATACTATGTAAAGCAAGGGTTGATGTCGCACCAATAAGCATGCTTGGTATGAGCCATACAATCAAGAACCCCATATAATAAAGAAAGAATCTGAGCTCTCGCTTGGAAAACCGGAACACTTCTGGCCTTTCATCCAACAGCACAGTTCGCATAGTGCTTATAGCAATAATTACCACAATTGCTATCTCGGCAAGGGATATAGGGATATGCAACAACAAGCCAATATCGTTTAATGAAGGACCGCCATTGGACAGACCATAAATCACAGCCTGAAGGGCCAAATAAATAAATGATGGAAAGGCAACGCCTTTCAATATAGCATAACGATGCTGCCCCATAAGGTACAGCGAGCCAAGAAAAAATCTTAGAAACACACCCTCTCCCTAATAAACCTAGCCTTTCTAAAAAACATACCCGCTGTAAGAGCCACCGACACAAGAGCATTTTTCAATTGTTGACCGAGAAAACTCGACACGCACGCTCTCACTTCAAACCTACCACCTCAATAGCCGTGTCAACACCCTCTTCTGCTAGCTCCTCTAAAGCAGTCTGAGCTTCTTCAACTCCTTGATCAGCCGCAATTTTGTACCAGTAAACGGCCTTATCGTAATCTTGCTCAACTCCCCAGCCGTTCTCATACATAGCCCCCAAGTTATATTGGGCACGCTCCCCACCTTGCTCAGCAGATTTATGAAACCATTCAGCTGCAATAGCCTCATTCTGCGGAACTCCCTCACCATTCAAATAAAGTACGCCCAGCTGGTATTGTGGGGTTACAGCCCCTTGCTCCGCAGCCAATAGGAACCACTGCGCAGCCTCTTCATAATCAGGCTGAATGCCAATACCAAAATAATTGATATTTCCTAAATATTCTTGAGACTTAGCCAACCCTTGCTCTGCTGCCAAACGGAACCACTTTGCCGCTTCAGAGTAATCAATATTGCTCCCTCTACCATAAAAAAACATTAACCCTAGATTCTGCTGCGCCACCGCAGTACCCTCTTCAGCGGAAAGGCGATACAATCTCATGGCTTCTTGGGGGTCTCGATCAACACCTCTACCCACCTCATACATCCATGCCAAGTTATTCTGAGCTATAGGGTTCCCCTGATCAGCCGCCAACTGATACCATTGCGCAGCCATTGCATAATTTTTTTCGACACCCTCTCCTCTTAAATACATTCCAGCTAGAAGAATTATTGCTTCGTCATTACCTTCCTCAGATAAAGCTCTGAAGTTATCAAGCGCAGTAGAAAAGTCACCATTACGGTAAGCGACCTCACCTTCCTCCAAGGTTTGGGAGGATACAGAAGGCACAAAAAAATACAACAAAGCAACAAGCAATGCCACAAATGTTAACTTAAACTTCACAACAGCCTCCTATCGGAAAAACATTCCATAAGCCCCTTGCTCAAGAATTCTTCTTGCCTGAGCCCCAGGGTCTGCCGACACATCTATCTGACGACGATTTAATATCTCTTCCGGCACAGGGCCTGGCCAGACCTCAAAGTCGACGATAACATCTCCAGTCCTTTCATCAATTAGACTTCCATAGTTATTCATACTAGAGCATGTGCCCTGCATTAAGGCTTGCTTACTAAAAATAGCCAGGAACCCAAAGCCAGGTTGTTTCGCCAATGTAGCCATGACTGATTTCTTGGAGTTAACTGCTCCTGAATAATCAGCCAAATCCAACCAATCATGCAAATCGCTCATACAGGCTTCAATAATTTGATTATTATTTCTAGGGTCCAGACCATTCATACCCATTAGACTTCTAGCGTCTGGCCTGATCCGTCTATCAACAATGCCCTCCAACCCCAACGGATCCACCATCCCTGTCGGGTTGCTGACATAGCCATACAGGTTCCTGCCGCCCTTCAGGCCAATGGGATCCTGGCTGATGTATCGGCCCTGCTGCGGGTCGTAGTAGCGGTGGCGGTTGTAGTAGAGGCCACTTTCTTCGTCCTGCCACTGCCCCTGGAAGCGGATGGGCTGTGCGGTGCGGCCCTGCTCGTTGGTGACTGCCGCCCAGTCGTCGGGCTGGGCCTGCCACAGGGTGTCGCCTCTCGGTGTGACGAGTTGCATCGGCGTGCCCAGGGCGTCGGTGACGTAGGCGCTGATCTGCTTGGGCGCGTCGTGGCCGGCTTGATCGATTCTGAGCATCGGCACGAAGCTGCCGGGTTCGTAGACCACAGTGGTGCGCTGGTTGTCGGTTTCTTCGTGCACCAGGCGATCGCCATCCCAGCCGTAGTGGGTGGTGGTGGTGGTGGTGGTGATGCCGTTGTCGTGGCGTACCGTCTTGGCGATGCGTCGGCCCAGGGCGTCGTAGCGGTAGCGGGCTTCTTCGGTGGTGCCTTGGGCGCTGGTGCGGGTCAGCTGCACCAGGCGATTGGCGCCGTCGTAGCCGAGGCTTAGCCGCTCGCCGTTGGGGGCTTCACGCTCGATCAGGTTGCCGGCACCATCGAAGCGGTAGCGGCTGCCGTCGAGTTCGTTGAGCTGGTTGGCTGCGTTCGGCCGCGCGGGTTCACCAGGTTGGGCACTCAGCCGATTGCCGGCGGCATCCACCGGGTAGCGGTGGGCGCGGTCGCCGTGCTGGCTGGCGATGAGACGACCCGCCGCATCGTAGCTGTAGGCGATGACCGGGCTGGTACTGCCCTGGCTGCGGAAGCTGAGCCGGCCCTGGGCATCGTAGCGGTAGTGCTGCTCGCCTTTGGCGCTGCCGGGACCGCGCAGGCTGAGGCGGTCCAGTTGGCCGAGTTCGGTATAGCCACGCTCGAGGATCAGCGGCTGGGGCTGACCGGCACTGTTCAGGCGACGCTGGGTCTCGCGGTGCAGGGCGTCGGGCTCGAGAGCGAGTTCGAGGCCCAGTCCGGGCGCGCTGAGGCCGTGCAGGTGGCCGCTGCCATAGGTGTGCCAGGCGAGTTCGGGCAGTTCGCCGTAGCGGCTGGCCTGGGGCGCGCCGGTGGCGGTGAACCGCTGCTGGTGCTGCCACTGCCAGGCGGCGTCATCGCCGATGGCATGATGGCGCTGGTGTTCGCCGATGGAGCGCCCCGCGGCGTCGTAGGCGAAGGTCACCTCGCCTTGGGCGTTACCGACGCCGCCGAGCTGGCCGTCGGCGCGCCATTGATAGCGTTCGGAGCTGGCCGGGGCGTGCTCGGTGGCCGGCAGGTGGCGAGCGGTCAGGCGGCCACTGGCGTCGTAGTCATAGCGAATGGCGAGCACTTGCCCGTCGAGGCCGTGCCGGCTGACTTCGGTGCGCTCGATCAGCTGGCCGGCGGTATCATAGGCGTAGCGCTGCTCGCGGCCGTCCGGGCCAGTCTCGCTGACG
>NZ_JAHXBV010000028.1:0-69942 GCF_019915905.1 Halomonas sp. ANAO-440
TCGCGAGCTAAAGCTGCCTCCAACAGCGTTCTTTTCTTATGTGGATGGAAGGCGGCCAGGGGCGTTCCGTTTACGCGCCGTGTCATGGCCGTGGGGTGCGGCGGTGGGGAGTGCCGCGTTGGTGTTCATCGCCAAGGTTGGCAACACCGCGGTCGCGAGCTAAAGCTACCTCCAACAACGTATTGTTCTTATGTTGTGGCATGGTTGGTCTGGTCGCGAGCTGGCGCTGCTTATGTCGTTGGGGCGTTTGTGTGACGTTGGGTTGCGGTATGCTGGTGTGACAATAGCTTGGGAGGGTTTTGTTATGACCGATCAAACCGCTTTTCAGCAGGCGATGGCGGCTCTCGATGCCTTGCATGCGGAGGATCCTCGCCGGGTGGAGGTTGAGGGGGAGTCGCTGCCGATGGAGCTTTGGCATGCGGGGCGCATGAGCGCCTGGCTGGAGCGGGTGGTGCCGGGGGCGGATGAGTTGACGCAGCTGGCGGTGCGTTCGCAGCATATGCAGCGCTGGCAGGTGCCGCGCAACGAGTACCCGGAGGGCCGGGTGGGGTATCTGACCTGGCGGCGTGACCAGGGCAAGCGGGCCGGTGAGACGACGGCGCGGGTGATGGAGGCGTGCGGTTATTCGCCGGAGGAGGCGGCGCGGGTGTCGCAGATGATCCGCAAGCAGGGGTTGGGGCGTGACCCGGGTACCCAGGCGGTGGAGGACTGCGCGTGCCTGGTGTTCCTGGAGAACTACTTCGGTGATTTCTCCAAGCAGATCGACCACGATCACCTGATTCGCATCGTGCAGATGACCTGGAAGAAGATGTCGCCGAAGGCCCATGAGCTGGCGCTCGCGCTGCCAATGAGCGATGAGGCGAGAGGGCTGGTGGAGGAGGCGCTTGCCGGCTGAAGGCGGCGGCGCCATTCAGCGGTGGCTTTACGGTATGAGCGTCTGCGCGGCGTCGAGGTAGGGTGTCGGCGGGCTCGCCCTTGAAGTGGGTGGTGGTGAGAATGATTTTTCTTTGTGGGAATTGACAGGGGGCTGGCGGGCAACTAGATTTCCGGTAGTTAATGATAATGGTTATCATTAGCATAAGTAATCGGAGATTGCCATGCCGTACCCTATCCCTTCCCCGCTCAAGGGCATAAACACCAACCTGCATATCATGGATGCCACGTCGGTTGCGGTGCGGCTGGGCCGGGAATCCCCGCGACAGGCTTCGCCCGTTTCCGACGAGGAGGAGGCGCTGCGGTCCCTGCGTCACGAAGTGACCATTCAGGAGCTGCTCCGTCGCCGTTTTCTGCGTACCACGGAACAGTACCTGAAGGGTGAGCTGGATGACGTGGCCATTCCCCGCATGCGGCGCTGAATTCGCGTTCTGGCGGTTGGCTCAGGCCAGGGAGAGGGTCAGGCTATCAGCGGTTTCGCACGGCTTGCCGTGGCGCAGGGTGAGGCGGCGTTCGCTCAATTCCATGACCACGGCGAATAGGGTTTCCATTCGTTCGTCGGGGGGCTGGTCGGGGTTGAAGTGGCGACAGATCGACAGCGGTGCATTGTGGTGGTCGCTGAGGATGTCGAACAGGGTGGCTTCGTCCACGTCGCTGTCACTGGCCAGTTCGTCGTGCAGCAGGGTATCGAGCCGCTGCAGCCGGGGCTGCGAGTCGATGCGGGGGAAGTCCTGGACCTGGCAGCCGGCGGCGTAGAGGTGGTTGGTGTGGGTGACGATGCCGTCCTGTGGCGTGAGCCGGCCGGGCTCGCCGGGCTGCACCTCTAGCCCCATGGCCCGTCCGTCGCCGGCAGCGAGCAGGAAGTGGGCCGGTGAGCAGACCCGGTCGTTACGGGCCACGTCCAGGGCGCTCTCCCAGTCGGGGCTTTCCAGTATCTTGCGCAGCGCCACGTGGATCGGCAGCCCGTCGCCGCAGGTCTGCGAGCGGATGGCGTTGAGGCATACGCCGATGCCGTTGGCGTTCATGCCCACTTTGCCCACCATGCCCGCTTCGCCGACGCTGACCAGCGGCGTGGTGCCAATGCCTTCGATGCGCAGGACCACCACGTTGTGCAACTGGTCAGTGCGCCAGTCCCAATTCTGGGCCAGCCACTGGCGGCCCTGGCGCTGCAGCGAGAAGGCCGAGCAGCCACCGCTGGCGCGGGTCAGCGCGATCTCACTGCGGCAGTTTAGGGTGAGGATGTCGGCGAAGTCTACCCCGGCGCCGTCGGCAATCCCCTCCATCTCCTCGAGGATGGTGGGAAACCCCCGCTCGATCATGGCCTGGAAGCGCTCGGCTTCCTGGCGGGCCTCTTCCCAGCGGATGCCGACAAAGTCGTGGAACAGCTGGGCGTAGACTCCCAGGCTGTGCTGAATGAGCCGGGCATGAATGCGGCCATGAGCCGTGCCGATGTCATGTCGACTGCCGGCGAGCCGGGTTACGGAAAGGGGTTGGGTAGGTAGTGTCATGAGACGGCCTCGAACAGGCTCCGCCAAAGGTGGACTTGGCATTGCCGGCCGGTTGCCAGAGTTGATGGGGTTGCAGGCCGCATGGCTTGGCTCCTGTCGGATGGTGGCATCGGACCCATCAGTATAGGCACGCTGGGAGAGGTTCTGTCGCCAGCGTTGAATTGTGCATCACCGATCAGGGGATGATTCGCCCTTCTGATCAGCGAGTTGGGGCTGAATTATGTTCCGCTAACGTTGGCAGCGGGGCTTGTGTTTTGGCGCCAATCCTTCCAGATTTAGGGGGTGCATTTTTTTAGCAACCAGAGTGAGAAGAACAACCATGAAAAAACGCGTTTTGGCGATGGCCGTTGCAGCATCCAGCCTGGCATTCGTCGGTGCGGCGCAGGCGGAAGTGAAAATCGGTTTTCTTGGTGGCTTCACGGGGCCGATCGAGAGCCTGACACCGCCGATCTTCGATGGTGCCCAGTTGGCGGTCCAGCAGATCAATGAGCAGGGGGGCATCCTGGGTGGTCAGACACTGGTCATGCCCAGTGCGGATACCACCTGCAGCGATGCGTCGGCGGCCTCCAATGCGGCGGACCGCATGGTCAATACAGAAGAGGTCACCGCCATCGTGGGGGCGCTGTGTACCGGTGCAACCATCGCGGCGGCCAACAATGCCGGTATTCCCGGCGGCGTGGTGATGGTGTCACCGGCCTCCACCGCACCGGCGGTCTCCGAGCTGGACGACAACGACCTGGTATTCCGTACCGTGCCGTCCGATGCCTTCCAGGGCGAAATCCTGGCCAAGCTGATGCTCGACAAGGGCTTCGATGAGGTCGCGGTGACCTTCGTCAACAACGACTACGGGCGCGGCCTGGCCGATGCCTTCGTCGAGGCCTTCGAGGCCGGCGGCGGTATCGTCGCCGAGAACCTGGCCCACGAGGATGGGCGCGCCGACTACCGCTCCGAGCTGGGTTCGCTCTCCGGTAGCGGTGCCGAGACGCTGGTGGTGCTGGCCTACGCCGATGGCTCCGGCCAGACCGTGCTGCGCCAGGCCTACGAGAGCGGCATGTTCACCCAGTACGCCGGCGCCGACGGCATGGTGGGCTCCTCGTTGATCGAGGCAGTGGGTGCCGATGTCCTCGAGGGCATGATCGCCACGCGCCCTGGCAGCCCGGACCTGCCGGGTACCGAGCTGTTCAACCAGGCCGCCGAGGAAGCGGGCTTCGACCCCAGCGCGGTCTTCGCTGCCCAGGCCTACGATGCCGCCTTCCTGCTGGCGCTGGCCATCGAGCAGAACGGCAGCGCCGAGCGTGAAGGGCTGTCCGAGGCGCTGCGCAGCGTTTCCAGCGAACCCGGCGAAGTGATCCTGCCCGGCGAGTGGGAGAAGGCCGTGGAGCTGATCGCCGCCGGTACCGAGATCAACTACGAGGGTGCTTCCGGCCGTCACGAGTTCGACGAGACAGGTGACGTGCCCGGCGTCGTGGTCGAGATGGTGGTGGAAGACGGCGCCTTCGTCAGCAAGGGGCAGGTCGACCTCTAAACGCTAGCAAGGCACAGCGAAAAGCCCCGGGGGATTTCTCCCCCGGGGCTTTTTACTTCTACCCGTGACTGCTATCCGTGGTGCTTGACCTTCTCTGGCAACAGCCCCTGCGGGGCGAAGCGCAGCACCAGGGTGATCAACAGGCCGATCACCAGTACCCGTGCCTGAAGTGCCCGGCTGGAGAGGTTGCCGGGGGGATCCCAGCCGAAGACGCCTTCGCCGAACATCACCGCCAGGTTCATCAGGAACAGTGCCAGCGGTTCGGACATCAGCCAGATGATATAGACCGCCACGGCGCCGAAGATGGTGCCCAGGTTGTTGCCGGGGCCGCCGAGGATCACCATCACCAGCACCAGGAAGGTGTGGTTGAGCGGCAGGTAGCCCTGGGGGTCGAACAGGCTGTTGAACGAGGCCAGCGCGCCGCCGCCGACACCCATCAGGATGCAGCCCAGCACGAAGATCTCCAGGCGACGCTTGTTGATGTCCTTGCCCATGGCCGCAGCCGAGACCTCATTGTCGCGGATGGCGCGGATCATGCGGCCCCAGGGGGCATGGTAGGCACGGTGCAGCAGGAAAAAGATCACCGCGATCATCGCCGCCGTCACCGACAGGTAGACTGCTCGGGCCAGCGTGAAGCCCAGCTCGCTGGGTCCCGGTGTGGGCCAGGGCAGCGGGGAAACGGTGGCGGTGCCACGGGTCAGCCAGTCGGAGTTCTTGAGGAAGGCCTTGATGATTTCGGCAATGCCCAGGGTGGCGATGGCCAGGTAGTCGCTGCGCAGGCCCAGGCAGATACGTCCGATGTAATAGCCGATGCCGCCGGCCAGGGCGCCGCCGACAATCCAGCCGGTCCAGGCCGGCAGGCCCAGCCCGCCGACGAAGCCGGCACGGGACTGGATCTCGCTGGTGACCGCGCGCAGCATGCTGATGACGACCAGATAGAGGACTACCCCCAGGATCACGGCGATCACCGTGCGCAGCTTCTTCGGCACGCCGAGGCGATCGAGCCGGGTGGCACCGACCACCAGCACAATCGAGGCCACTGCGTAGAGCAGCACGCGGCCCAGCTCACCGGGAAGCTCGGTGCCCCAGAAGGCATCGTTGACCGGCACGCTGAAGAACATGGCGCTGAAGCCGCCGATGGCGACGAAGCCCATGACGCCGGCATTGAACTGGCCCGCGTAGCCCCACTGGATGGTGAGGCCCAGGGCCAGAATGGCGTAGCAGGCGGCCTCCACCAGCATGCGGGTGCTGTAGGCGGTGCCCATGGCCATGTAGACGCCCAGTACCGCCACCAGCAGGGCGCCGAACAGAACGACTTCGCGAACCGGAAAGCGGCTCTGTGGTGTCGTCTCGGTAGGGGTGGGAGTGGGGTTGTTCATCAGATCACCTTACCCTTGAAGATGCCGGTGGGGCGCCATACCAGAATGGCCACCAGGATGAAGAAGGGCACCACGATCTTGTATTCGGTGCCGACGAAGGCGAGGTTGCGGGGAATCTCGATCCATTCGGGGAAAAGGTGGGCGATGGGGCGCAGCATGACCGACCAGTTGAACACGGCCAGGGTCTCGGCGAAGCCGACCACGAAGCCGCCGGCGATGGCCCCGTAGGGGTGCCCCACGCCGCCGACGATGGCTGCGGCGAAGATCGGCAGCAGCAGGAAGAAGCTGAGGTCGGGCTTGAAGGTCACGTCCAGCGACAGCAGGGTGCCGGCTATGGCCGCCAGGCCCCCGGCGATCACCCAGGTGACTGCGACGATGGTGTTGGTGTTGATCCCCGATGCCCGGGCCAGGTCCGGGTTGTCGGACATGGCTCGCATGGCCTTGCCCAGCCGTGAGCGGTTGAGGAATATGTGCAGTCCCACGACTGAGGCGATGGTGAGGATAAAGAGGATGATCTGCGGCTCGGTGACGATGATCGGCCGCGTCGCCAGTTCGAAGGGCAGCTCCAGCCGGTAGATCTCCTTGCGCTCGGCGATATAGAGGCTCTGGGCGCTGGTGCCGGCGAACAGGCGGATCAGCCCCTGCAGCATCAGGGTCACGCCCAGCGAGCCGATGACCAGCACGATGGGCTTGACACCGTGGGCACGCAGCGGCTTGTAGAACGCCTTGTCGATGCCTACGGCCAGCAGTGCGGTGAGCGCCATGGCCAGCGGCAGCATGACCACCGCGGTGGGCAGGCCGACCACGGCGCCGGCCCCCGGGAAGGCCATGGTCAGCAGCAGCACCATGAAGGCACCGAAGGTCATCATGTCGGCGTGGGCGAAGTGGGCGAAGCGCATGATGCTGAACACCAGCGTCACGCCGATGGCCCCGATGGCGTAGATCGAGCCGGTCACGCTGCCGGCGATCACCACGTTGTTGATGAAGAAAACCAGTTCATTCACGTCATTGTTCTCCAGGTACTGGCTTCTAGCCGCCGAGGAAGCTCTTGGCGACATCCGGGTCGGCCAGCAGCGCTGCGCCGGTATCGGTGAAACGGTTCTGGCCGGCGGCCAGAACGAAACCCTTGTCGGCGATGGCAAGCGCCTGCTTGGCGTTCTGCTCCACCATCAGAATGCCGACGCCTGCGGCGTTGATCTCCTTCACCCGCTCGAAGATTTCGTTCATGTAGAGCGGGGAGAGGCCGGCGGTGGGTTCGTCGAGCAGCAGGACGTCGGGTTCTGCCATCAGCGCCCGGCCCATGGCCACCATCTGGCGCTGGCCGCCGGAGAGTTCGCCCGCGGGCTGGTGGCGTTTCTCGTGAAGAGGCGGGAAGAAGCCATAGACCTTGTCGAGCATGCGCTTGACGTTATTCGGCTTCAGGAAGGCCCCCATCTCCAGGTTTTCCTTCACCGTGAGACTAGGGAAGACATTCTTCTCCTGGGGAATGAATCCCATGCCCTTCTGGACCAGCTTGTTGGGCGGCAGGTTATGGATCGGCTCGCCGCGCAGCAGGATCTCGCCCTGGTTGACGGTGAGCAGGCCGAATATGGCCTTGAGCATGGTCGATTTGCCGGCGCCGTTGGGGCCGACGATTACACCGATCTCGTCGGCTTCGATGGTCATGTTCACCCCGTTGAGGATGTTCATGCCGCCGTAGCCGCCATGCACGTCGCGTGCTTCGAGTAGTGGCATCTTGGATTCTCTGCGCTAGTCGTAACTGTTCTTCTTGCAACCCAGATTCTTGTAAACCAAGCGGGTCGACCGTGGCTCAGGCGCCGCGACGCCTCTCAGGCGACGTTGGAAACCCTCAGGCCACGTTGGAACCCCTCAGGCTACGTTGGATCCAAAGTAGGCCTCGATCACCTGCGGGTTGTTCTGGATTTCCTGGATCGTGCCTTCGACCATGACGCTGCCCTGGGCCAGCACGATCACCGGATCGCACAGCCGGGCGATCATGTCCATGTCATGCTCGATGACCAGGAAGGTGTAGCCCATCTCGCGGTTGAGCCGCTCGATGTTGCTGACCAGATCGCCCAGCAGGGTGCGGTTTACCCCGGCGGCGATCTCATCGAGCAGCACCACACGGGCGTCGGTCATCATGGTGCGGCCAAGCTCGAGAAGCTTCTTCTGGCCGCCGGAGAGGTTGCCGGCCAGCTCGTTGCGCACGTGGTGCAGGCCGACGAAGTCGATCACTTCCAGGGCGCGGCGGCGTACCTCGTTCTCCTGGCTGCGTACCATGCCCGGTTTCAGCCAGGCGCTGAAGAGGCTCTCGCCTGCCTGCTTCGGTGGCACCATCATCAGGTTCTCCAGCGCGGTCATCTGGGAGAACTCATGGGCGATCTGGAAGGTGCGCAGCAGCCCCTTGTGGAACAGCTCGTTGGCGGGACGATTGGTGATGTCCTCGCCGTCGAGCATGACCTGGCCACTGTCCAGCGGCAGGGCGCCGGCAATGATATTGAACAGGGTGGACTTGCCGGCGCCGTTGGGGCCGATCAGTCCGGTGATGGAGCCTGCCTCCACCTGGATGGAGCAGTCGTTGATGACCTTCAGGCCTCCAAAGGCCTTGTTGACGTGTCTTACGTCGATAATGGCTGGCATGTTGGTTCCGCCCAGTGTCTTTCCGGAGTCCGATGGCTCCCGGAGTCTTGTTATGGCGCCCCGCAGTGCCCGACGGCACCTTTTCGCGGTGACACTCTGGATTGTGAGGCCGCCGCACCTGGGCGGCGGCTGCCTGCGTTACAGCTCCTGGCTGTTGTCCACCAGGAAGGTACGGCCGGCAGCAAAGGCGCCGACGATCACCAGCGCACCCACGGTGGGTATCAGGTAACCCTCGATTTGCGGAATGCTCCGCAGGAAGACGAAGGCCACCGCTGCCGGTGCCACGAAGCGCACCAGGAAGCGCCAGATGGTGAACCAGGTCTCGCTGGTACGCATCTCCTTCATGACCTCGGAGTGGGTCAGCGCCCAGCCGGCGAACAGCGCGATCAGCAGCCCGCCCAGCGGCATGAAGATATTGGTCAGCAGTTCGATGAAGTCGAAGGCGTTGCGGCCGAACAGGGCATGGAAGATAGTGCCTTCGGCCCAGATGTTGAAACTCACCACCGTCAGCAGACCCATGGCCCAGCTTGCCGTCACCATGCCGAAGACAGCCTGGGGGCGGGTCAGGTCGAAGCGTTCCACCAGGAAGGCGGCCACCGGCTCGATCAGCGAGATCGAGGAGCTGATGGCCGCACCCAGCACCAGGATGAAGAAGACCCCGCCCACCAGGGCGCCGAAGGGCATCTCGGCGAAGGCCAGCGGCAGGGACACGAACATCAGGCCGGGTCCGGCGGCGGCATCGAGGCCGGCGCCGAACACCAGCGAGAAGATGGCAAGGCCTGCGATCATGGCCACGGCGGTATCGACGAAGGCTATGGCGAAGGCGGTACGGGTCAGCGAGACCTCGCTGGACATGTAGGCGCCATAGGCCATGATCGCCCCCATGCCGAGGCTCAAGGTGAAGAACGACTGGCCCATCGCCTGTAGCCAGCCTTCGAGGCTCAAGGCGCCGATATCGAAGGTGAACAGGAAGCCGAGTGCTGCACCGAAGTCGCCATTGGCGATGCCGTAGCCAAGTACCACCAGCAGGATGACGAACAGCGAGGGCATCAGGATGCGCAGGCTGTTCTCGAGCCCCTTGTGGATACCCAGGCCGACGATCAGCCCCGAGGCGATGATGAACAGGGTATGGTAGAGGGTGAGCAGTGCCGGGGCGGCCAGCAGGCTGTCGAAGCTCGCTCCGATGGTGGCGGCGTCGGCGCCGGCCAGGCTGCCGGTGAGCATCAGCCCGGTATAGTGGATCGCCCAGCCGGCGATGACCGAATAGAAGCTCAGTATCAGGAAGGCCGAGGCCGCCCCCAGCCAGCCGATGGACTCCCAGGCGCGGGAGGTATTGTGCGTTCTGGTCAGGTGACGCATGCCCATGATGGGGCTGCGTCGGCTGGCCCTGCCGAGCATGGTCTCGCCGATCAGGATAGGAATGCCAACGGCGAAAATGGTCAGTGCATAAACGAGGATGAAAGCACCGCCCCCGTTTTCGCCGGTAAGGTAGGGGAAGCGCCATAGATTGCCGAGCCCTACTGCCGAGCCGACTGCGGCAAGCAGGAAGGTGCCCTTGTGTGTCCAGACGTTATGCGTGCTCATTGTGGTTCCGCAGGATCGGGTCAAGGCCTTGTGGGCCGTCTATGGGTTGCCGTCGGTCATCGCACCGGTAGGTGGGAGCCTGGCGGCGCGTACACTTTGCGACAGAAACCGGCGCCTTGGCCAGTGGCAAAGCGTTAAGGTTGCGTTGGGGGCGGCTGATGACGGGGGCCAGCGTTCATGTGTGGTCCTCGTCACCTTCATCCTCGTCGCCCCCGGTGGGCTCGAAGGCTCGGCTGGCATCCGGTAGCCGCACGATATCGCCCTGGGCCAGCTTGCCGGCCAGCTTACGCCGTTCGCCGCTGGCGGGGTTGATCAGTGCCACCACCTCGCCGATGCTGGTACCGTCGACATAGGCGTCGACCCGGATACGCACTACCAGCCCCTGATAGCGGGCCGAGAGGATGTCGCCCGGCCCGGGGTCGGAGTAACCGATGGGGTTCTTTTCGTAGTGGCGCATGACGCTGGCGGCACCGGGGTCGTCCCATTCCACGTGTCTGTGCATGGGGGTCTCCTTCTGGGCTGTAGTTGGGGCTGACAGGTTACCAGCATAGAAGCTCTCGATACCGACAACGACGACGCCCGCACAGCAAAAGCGGATCACAACGGTGCAAAGGGCTCAGTATAGCTTGGTCAGTCCCAACTGAACCTGGTTGCGGTCATATTCATAGAGCTCGATATTGCTGCGCCTTGATGAGTGTATCAAGGTGAGTTCAGGAGAGAAGCCTCGATAGACCCAGCGCCGATTCGTGAGCCTCAATCTTGTGCGCCACAGGTCGTCGCGACGCTCAACGCCGAAGGCTGGCGTTACATCGTCGTAGCGGGCTTGAAGGTACTCGGGCTGGATCAATGCCGTCAGCCCCCCAAAGAGCTCCCGGTAATACCCTAAGCCGCCGCGGTAAACAGTGTTGCTGAGAACATCGAGCTTAGTAGACTCTCTGGATATTCCCAGCAGCCCCATGACGCCACTGGAAGGCGATAGAGCGAACTGCCAGGTGCCCAGCCAACTGGTACGAGTGCCGTCAAGGTTGCTGGCTTTCTCGTGACGTACCCATTGGTGCTCCAGTGAGGTGTGAAGTTGTGTTCGGGAAGACAGGTAGTGGGTCAATTCCTGGCGAATGCCGGTGCCTTGGTTGTAAGATTCGTTGGCATACCAGCGATGAAAGCCGGTCAGAAGCGTGCTTAGCTCAGTATTATTGCGTCGGAAGTTGGGTCCCAGGTAGGCGCTGGCTAACATGTCGTCGAAGTCGCCGCCGCTGTAGTCCGTTCGGTAGAGGCTCCCACCCAGGCGTAGCCGGGTGCGCTCGGCGATGTGCGGCGACCATTCCGCACTGGTGTTAAGCAGCAGCCCCACTCCTGTATGGCGTTTGGCGTCTTCGGATAGCTGGAAAGGCAGGCCGAAGATACTGATTTCCTCAACGCTCGGGGCTGAATTGACGTTGGTGTCTGGTGCCAGAGCCACTGATACGTCCCAGGCAAATGTCTGGCGCTCGCGGATGGCGACGAGGTAGCGATCGATGTTGGCGTTGACCTGGGCTGGTAGATCGCCGCTGCGCGCGAAGCGAAATTGGCGTCCGGCATCCCGATAGTTGCCGCTCTCGAATAGCGCACGACCCAGCTCGAGGCGAACCCGAACAGCTTGGGGGTCGCGTATGATAATTTCTCGGAAGTAATTGGTAGCTCCGTCATAATCCTGCTCGGCCATGGCCAGCATACCAAGCATGAAAGCGATATCGTTGTCGTTCGGCAATCGTTGGCGAGCGGTAGTCAGAAGGCGACCGGCAGCCTCCATTTGGCCTTGTTCCATCAGCTGAGCAGCCATGGCGGCAGCTGCTGGTGGAGATCGTTGTGGGTCTGCATGCAGGGGGGCGGTTTTCAGGCCAAAGGCCAGCGTTGTGGCGATGGCCAAGACCTTGAGCAGAGAGAGCTGTGGCACCATGGCCTCCTTTCGGGACGGGCAAAAAAACACAGGCCTGCCTTGATAGGCAGGCCTGGTTGGATGCAGCTTGGAAGTAGGGTTTATTGCTTCACTGTGCCGAATGAGCCTTGTACCATGTTGCCGCCATCTTGAAGGCTCCAGATTCCGGCTGCCTCAGCTGCCTGTGGGCCGAAGAAATTACCTTGGACGGCCCCGCTGGCTTCCAGCCCCATGGCGTTATCAGCTGAACCAGCACTGGTCACCGCGGTGGTGCCACTGAACTGGTTGCCGTTGATGTCGGCGCTGAAACTTACATCGTTCCAGTTGCCGCGATTGGCGAAGGCTTCCTCGAAGCCGTCGCCGCTGCCTACATTGGTAAATTCACCGATTAGAGCATTCGAAGTGAAATCGGCATCTATGCTGACGGACCCAATAACATCATAAAATTCGCCAGACGAATCAATGCCAAAGCCCTGTATCCCACCGCTGTAGCTTGCTGCTCCCGTTGGCATATCATCAGCTTGTGTCATGAAACCAAAATAGAAATTGCTGAGCTCACTCTCTCCATCAGTCCAAAAGCCGAACTGAGAGTAGCTCAGATCGCCTGGGATAAGCTGAGACTGCTCAATGTTGCCCGCTACGGCTTCAAGCAAGCTCTCTCCAGGGCCAAAGAAAATACCATCATCATCTGGATCCTGAGTAAAAACGATCTCTTCCCCATCGCGGCTCAAGATGACCTGCTCACCATCGCCAACTAGAAAAATCCGAGTGTCGCTGTCATCTGGCAAGTCGAAAGCAACCGCTTCACCAGTGCCTGGGTCGATGGCGGTCCTAGCACTGGGAAGCGCAAACTCAACAGTTTCGCTACCGGTGTAGGCCTCCTCGAGCGATGGATAGATATAGCCATTGTCCCCTTCCCGTTGAATCAGGTCACTGCTTTGCGTGGCGTCGCCGGAGCTGCCCGAACTGGTACTTGTCGGCCCACTAGGAGAACTCCCCGAGCTAGAGCACCCTGCCAAGACCACTACCGCGAGACCAGCTACACACAGCTCAAACGTTTGGGTTGCTTTATTCATTGTTTTTCCTCATTTCCCAGACAAGGGGGTATGGTATCAATAAAGTTGATAAGTCATTTTAATCAATGGGTTGGATCAGAAAACTTATACCTAAAGTATGAGTTTTCTCATCAACTATAGGAAAGTATGTAGCGGAGAGCAACGTTGTGTGTATTTAAGTAATAGTAGATGCTTGGGCTGGATCGAGGTCGTCATGTGGCGGTGGGTTGCACACGAAGACGCCCGCCGCGGCGGGCCGGGGCGGGCGTCGTAAGGCGTGGCGGCTGTCTTACTTCTTGGCGCGCTTGCGCTCGTTTTCCTTGAGGAATTTCTTGCGCAGGCGGATATGGTTGGGCGTGATCTCGACCAGCTCATCGGAGTCGAGGAACTCGATGGCCTGCTCCAGCGAGAATTTCACCGGCGGGGTCAGGACGATGTTCTCGTCGTTGCCCGTGGAGCGCATGTTGTCCAGCTTCTTGCCCTTGGTGGGGTTGACCACCATGTCGCTGGCGCGGTTGTTGATGCCGACCAGCATGCCCTCGTAGACCTCGGTGGCGTGGTCGATGATCAGCTTGCCGCGCTCCTGCAAGGCATAGAGGGCATAAGCCAGGGCCTTGCCGTCGACCATGGAGACCAGCACGCCGTTGCGCCGCTCGATGGAGGCGTCGGGCTTCAGCGGGCCGTAGTGGTCGAAGCGGCTGGTGAGGATGCCGGTGCCCGAGGTCAGGGTCAGGAACTGGCCGCGAAAGCCGATCAGCCCACGGGCCGGGATCATGAAGTCCAGGCGAACACGGCCCTTGCCGTCGGGGTTCATGTTGGTCAGCTCGCCCTTGCGGTAGCCGAGCTCCTCCATGATGGCGCCCTGATGCTGCTCTTCGCAGTCGATGATCACTTCTTCGTACGGCTCCTGCTTGACGCCGTCGATCTCCCTGATGATCACCTCGGGGCGGCCCACCGCCAGCTCGAAGCCTTCGCGGCGCATGGTCTCGATCAGCACCGAGAGGTGCAGCTCGCCGCGGCCGGACACCTTGAACTTCTCCGGGGTCTCGCCCGGCTCGACGCGTAGCGCCACGTTGTGGATCAGCTCCTGCTCGAGACGCTCCTTGATGTTGCGGCTGGTGACGTACTTGCCGTCGCGGCCGGCGAAGGGCGAATCGTTGACCTGGAAGGTCATGGAGACCGTGGGCTCGTCCACCGACAGCGGCGGCAGGGCCTCGACGGCGGCCGGATCGCACAGGGTGTCGGAGATCGACAGGTTGTCGATACCGGTGATGCAGACGATATCGCCGGCATCGGCCTGCTCGGTCTGCACGCGCTCCAGGCCCATGTGGGTCATCACCTGGCCGATCTTGCCCTTGCGGGTGGTGCCGTCGGTGCTGATCACGGTGATCTGCTGGTTGGGACGCACGCTGCCGCGCTTGATGCGGCCAAGGCCGATGACGCCCACATAGCTGTTGTAGTCGAGCGCCGAGATCTGCATCTGGAACGGTCCGTCGAGCTCGACCTTGGGCGGCTCGACGATGTCGACGATGGACTGAAGCATTGGCGTCATGTCGTCGGCCAGCTCTTCCGGATCCAGTCCGGCGATGCCGTTGAGCGCCGAGCAGTAGATGATCGGGAAGTCGAGCTGCTCATCGCTGGCGCCAAGGTTGTCGAACAGGTCGAAAATCTGGTCGATGACCCAGTCCGGGCGAGCGCCGGGGCGGTCGATCTTGTTGACCACCACGATCGGCCTCAGGCCCTGGGCGAAGGCCTTCTGGGTCACGAAGCGGGTCTGGGGCATGGGGCCGTCGACGGCGTCCACCAGCAGCAGCACCGAATCGACCATGGACATGACGCGCTCGACCTCGCCGCCGAAATCGGCGTGTCCCGGGGTGTCGACGATGTTGATGTGGTAGACCTGCTCGGCACCGGGGGCCTGCCAGCGAATCGCGGTGTTCTTGGCCAGGATGGTGATACCGCGTTCCTTTTCCTGGTCGTTGGAATCCATGATGCGCTCTTGCCCCTCGGCCTTGCGGTCCAGCGTGCCGGACTGGCTGAGGAGCTTGTCGACCAGGGTGGTCTTGCCATGGTCGACGTGGGCAATAATGGCGATATTGCGAAGGCTCTCGATCTGAGAGGGAACAGCTGTGCTCATAGGTTGTGGCTCGTCATCATCTACGCACCTATGTACACATAACAAGAAAGTACCCTAGGCGCGGGGGTAGGGAGAGTGGAGGCGCATTGTACAGACTAGGACGGAAGGGGAATAGCAGAACCTCAGCCATCGTGCCGTTGTGGTAGAGACGCCTCGGCTTCCAGTTGGGGCTATGGCCGCCTTAGGACTGACGCGACGCTGCCCATCCTGTTGTTTCATGGCGGATTGAACTGGCAGGGGGGTGCGATGAAAACCAGTCTGGATACTTTTCGCTTCCTTTCTACACTCAATGATACGTTATATGACATTTAACGCACCCCTATCCTACAAGCCTGTCCCCTTCGCTTGCCGTACAGGAGTCGGCCGCATGTATGCGAGCAGTATTCTCTTCGATGCCCGCTCCTTCGGCGCCCAGCTGCCACGACATCTCGGCGAGCTGAAGCGCGATCCACGATACGGTGAAGGCAGGCATGAGCTGCTGGTGGTCGACGATACCGGTGACCGGCGGTTGCCCGGGCTGGCCAGCCGCTTCGGCGTCACCCTGTTGCCCTGTCCACGCTGCCCGCTGGGTGAGCGGCTCAACGGTGCCGTGGCGGCCAGCCAGGGCGAACTTCTGCTCTTCCCCGGCGGGGCGCTGCATGGCTTTCCTGCATGGCTGGACAACCAGCTCAGCGACATTGGCCAACAGGGGTGGGATGCCGCGCTCTTGGGGGTACGGAACAGGAGCGTACTTTTACGCTTACTGAACTGGTTGTATCGTGCCTCGCCCACCGACACCATCTGTGTGACTCGCCGCTGGTTCGAGCGTATCGGAGGGTTCGATCCCGAGCTGGAGTACGATGCGATACCCGAGCTGATCGAGCGGCTGCGGGCCTGCCAGGCTCGCATATCGATCGGGGGTGCCTGAGGCCGGCCTGCGCATAGGACAGCGCCCGCCGAGAGGCGGGCGCTGAATCGGTGCATCTTGCGTATGGCGTTACTCGTCGTCGGGGACACCGCCCATGTCTTCCAGCAGTTGGCGATAGCTTTCCGACTGGGCATGCAGCATCTCCGTGGCCTCTTCTTCACCCATGAAGTGGACCGGCATCAGGATGCGCTCTTCGGTGATCTCGATGAAACGCTCGTCCTGGGTCGCCGCTTCAAGCGCCTCGGCAAGGCGTTCTACATGGGCGTCCGGGGTATTCTTCGGCACCACCACCACGCGGAAGTCGGAGGTATCCAGGTCGTAGCCGGCTTCCTGAATGGTCGGGGCGTCCGGGAAGGCGAACAGGCGTTCGGAGTCCATGCTCAGCAGCACCGGCATCTCGCCGCTGTCGGCGTAGCCGGAGTGGGTGCCGCCGCTGTAGCCGAAGTCGACATCACCCGACAGGATCAGCGGGGCCATGCCGGCGCCACCGGAGGTGGGAATGATGCGCAGGTCGATGCCTTCCTGCTCCATGATGTATTCGATGACCAGCCGATCCAGGGCGTGCTGGGTAGCATAGCTGGTGCCCGGATTCTCGCGGGCGTACTCGATCAGGTCTTCCCAGCTTTCGCCGAAGGGACGGTTTTCGCCGGTGACAATGGCGTGCTGCACGGTGGTGATGCTGGCGACATAGCGGAAGTCATCCAGCGTGAAATCGGTGTCGTGGGCATGCGGTGCAAAGGTGAGCGTACCGTTGGTCCCGGCGTAGACGAAGGTATGGCCCTCATCCTGGTTGTTCATCAGCCGGGTCAGCGAGACGGCGCCACCGGCGCCAGGCTGGTTGACAACGTTGACCGGCTGGCCGAGCTCCTCTTCCAGCACGTTGGCCAGCACGCGGGCCTGGATATCGGTGCTGCCGCCGGCACCGAAACCGACGACGAGGGTCAGCGGCTTGGTTGGAAATTCGTCGGCCTGTGCCAGGCCGATGGTGCCAAAGGCCATGCTGGCGGACAGAATGGCAGTGCTCAGAAGCTTCATTTTCATTGTTGGACCTCTTCGTTTCTTGATGGCCTTGCGGATAGCAAGGCCAAAGTGGCGCGAGCGGTGGGCCGTTCAGGCCGGTTTCAGCTCGCCTTTGCCGCCGTTCCCGGGTTGCCGGAGCGGCGGGCAGGTTTTGTGGACAGATTGGCGCCTGAGCGATTACTCCTCGTCTTCGGGCAGGCCGCCGAGTTCTTCCAGCAGGGCCTTGTAGCCCTCGACCTGATCGGCGAGAGTCTGGGTGACCTCATCCTCGGGAATGTAGGTCACCGGCATCAGGATGCGCTCCTCGGTGATCTCGATGAAGCGCTCGTCCTGGGTTGCCGCTTCCAGTGCCTCGGCGAGTCGCGCCACGTGGGCGTCCGGTACGTCCTTGGGCACCATCACCACGCGGATCTCGGCGGCGTTGATGTCGTAGCCGGCTTCCTGCAGGGTCGGGGCGTCGGGGAAGGCAACCAGGCGATCTTCGGCCAGGCTCAGCAGCACCGGCATCTCGCCGCTGTCGGCATAGCCGGAGTGGGTGCCCCCGCTGTAGCCGAAATCCACGTCGCCGGAGAGGATGAGCGGCGCCATGCCGGCCCCGCCGGCGGTGGGTACGATTCGCAGGTCGAGGCCTTCCTGACGGGCGATGTACTCGATGATCATGCGATCCAGTGCGGTCTGGGTGGCATAGCTGGTGCCCGGGTTCTCGCGGGCATATTCGATCAGGCCTTCCCAGGTATCGCCGAACTCACGGTCCTCACCGGTGACCATGGCCGACTGGCCCAGGGTCACGCCGGCCACGTAGCGGAAGTCATCCAACTGATAGGTGGTCTCGGTGGAGAGCGGGCCGAAGGTGATGGTCATGGAGGTGCCGAAGACGAAGGTGTAGCCCTCGTCGGTATTGTTGGCCAGGCGCGCCAGTGCCACGCCGCCACCGGCCCCCGGCTGGTTGACTACGTTGACCGGCTGGCCGAGTTCGTCTTCCAGCACGTTGGCCAGCACGCGGGCCTGGATATCGGTACTGCCACCGGCGCCGAAGCCGACGACAAGGGTCAACGGCTTGGTGGGAAACTCGTCGGCCTGGGCCGTGCCGGCCATGCCGAGCGCCATGGCGGAAGAGAGGATGGCGGTCGTGAGTAGCTTCATTTTCATGGTGTAACCCTCTTTATTGCTTCGTTGTTTTGCTTCGTTGTTTTGCTTCGTTGTTTTGCTTCGTTGTTTTGCTTCGTTGTTTTGCTTCGTTGTTTTGCTTCGTGTCTTGCGTCGTTGTTTTGCTGCGTGTCCTGCTTCACTGCCTTGCGCGGTTGCAGTACGGCCGACTCAACTATCTGTCCTGGCCTTGTAGCGCGCCTTCATCCGACGGCGATAGCTGCTCCAGCCAAGGTGCAGCACCATCAGCACCGTGAAGACGATGAAGGCCAGGGCGATGGGCCGATCGAGCAAGATGCCGATCTCACCGCCCGAAAGGATCACCGACTGGCGCAGGTTCATCTCCAGCATGGGCGTGACGATGAAGGCCACCAGGAAGGTGACGAAGGAGTAATCGAACTTTTTCAGGAAGTAGCCGAAGATCGCGAAGACGAATACCGTAACCAGGCCGAAGGTGCCATAGCCCTGCACCTGGATGCCGGCCAGGCAGAGGAAGATCACCACCGCAATGACGATATGCGGCGGCACGCTGGTGACCCGGGCGAAGATACGCAGGCCATACCAGCCCACTGCCAGCATCAACAGGCTCGCCACGATCATCCCCGAGAACAGCGTGAAGAGCATTTCCGGGTGGTCGCGCAACATCAGCGGCCCCACCTGGATGCCGTGGATCATGAAGGCACCCACCAGCAGGGCGGCCGAGACGCTCCCGGGGATGCCCAGGCCGAACAGGGGGATATAGCTGGCCGGGATCACTGCGTTGTCCGACGCCTCGGCGGCGGCGATGCCATTGGGGTTGCCCTTGCCGAAGCTGTCGGGATCCTTGGCGCTGCGCTTGGCCAGGCCATAGGCCATGAAGGCCCCTACCGACGGCCCCAGGCCCGGCAGCGCCCCGACGAAGGCCCCCACCCCGGTACTCTTCAGGATGGTCGGCAGGGTGCCCTTGAACTCTCGGTAGGAGAGATCGTCCGCCTTGTCGTCGCTCAGCTTGATCACGCTGGCGCCCTTGTTGCGGCGATACTCGTCGAGCTGCACGAACATCTCGGCGAGTGCCAGGGTCCCGATCACCAGCGGCAGGATCGGCACGCCCTCCATCAGCTCGGCGTAGCCGAAGGTCAAGCGCGCCGCCCCGGTTTCCGGGTCGAGTCCTACGGTGCCGAGAATGATCCCCATGCCGCCGGCCGCCAGTCCCTTGAGGAACGACCCCCCGGCCATGGCGGCAATGAAGACCAGCGCAAAGATCAGGATGGCGGCCAGCTCGTAGGGGCCGAACTTCAGCGCCACCGACGCGAACGGAATGGCCACCGCAATCAACAGCAGGGTGGCCAGCAGATCGCCGATTACCGAGGCCAGCAGGCCTACCTTGAGTGCCTTGCGCGGCTTGCCGTCGCGGGCCATGGGATAACCATCGAGGCAGGTGGCCGCCGATGAGGGCTCGCCGGGCGTATTGAGCAGGATGGCCGAGACGGCACTGCCGGCGGCGGTGCCCTTGGACAGGCCGATCAGGAAGGCGATGGCGGCATAGGCCGACATGTAGAAGGTCAGCGGAATGGCGATGGCGATGGCCACGGCCCGGTTGAGGCCGGGAATGACACCGACAATATAGCCGAGCAGCACGCCGCCAAGGATGATGGCGATGGATTCGTAGTGCAGGGCCGCCGCGAAGGAGGCGAGAATGGCGTCGAAACCGATCATGTCACACCACTCCAATGCGCATCAGATGGGCGGTCAGGCCATAGAGGCCGGCCGCCGGGATCGTGGCGGTGAGCACCACCACATACCAGCGTCGTTCACCGAGCAGCAGCAGCAGGCCGCCGATCAGCAGCGGTGCGACCCAGGTCAACGGGAAGCGATCGATCAGCACGATGAAGCCCAGCACATACAGGAACGGCCATACCTGATGCCAGAGGTGGCCGGCCGGCGGAATGGAGAAGAAGGGCTTTCCGGCGCGCTTGAGCGCTATGGCGCTGACCAGGGTCAGCAGGCCGGCGCAGCCGAGCATCAGCCAGGCGCCGAGGGTGGCCAGCGCCTTGGGCGGCATGCCGATGGCGAAGCCGCGGCCGCCGTAGGTGGGAATGACCCAGGCGAGGAGCAGCACCGCGATGGCGGCAACACCGATTCCAGACCAGAAATTCTTGCGTGGCATATCGGTCATGTGGTGTAGGTCTTGTGGTGTGGGTGACGGTTCGAGGCGGGCAGCAAATGTCTTGAACAGAAAGTTTGCTTGAATTCACTGCCTTCCACGTATTGTTTTGCTGACAAAATGGCTAGCCGACGACACTATCTGCTGCGGGGCACCCCCTCAAACACTGGCTGCGACGGAAATTAAACGTTAATGGGGCGGATGGTTCTTGACCATACAGCCACTATACAGCAGGGGTTGGGTGAAAATAGTGCATCAATGCGGTGCAGAAGGCGCTGATCATGGTCAATTGTGGTGCAAAAACATCCTTCTCCTTCCTGCCATATGGCTCGGGTAGCGTTTCTGGTGCAAGGAAGGGTATTCGCAAGAATCAAAAAAACATTTTAAAACATATGGATAAAAAAATTATGGGTTGTGATGGTGCAGTGTTGGCACGCTGCCTGCATTAGGTTGGCCAGCTCCCATGCCTGCGCATGGTGATCGTGGGCACCAAGCTCACAGCGTGCTACAACATGCGCTGGGTCGATGCCAGTGCCAGTGGACCATCAGCCAACGAATCGAGCCAAACTCGCTCAAATGGAGGACATTATGTCTGCCAAGACTCTCGCCCTGATCGAAGAAAACGACGTGAAGTGGGTTGACCTGCGCTTCACCGACACCAAAGGCAAGGAGCAGCACGTCACCATCCCCGCGCGTGACGTGGACGACGAATTTTTCGAGAACGGGCAGATGTTCGATGGCTCCTCCATCTCCGGCTGGAAGGGCATCAACGAGTCGGACATGATCCTGCGCCCGGAAGACGGTACCGCCTTCCTCGATCCGTTCACCGAAGACGCCACCATCGTGCTGCGCTGCGACATCATCGAGCCCGCCACCATGCAGGGCTACGAGCGCGACCCGCGCTCAATCGCCAAGCGGGCGGAAGCCTACCTGCAGTCCAGCGGCCTGGGCGACACCGCCTTCTTCGGCCCGGAGCCGGAATTCTTCATCTTCGATGAGGTGCACTGGAAGACCGATATCGAAGGGGCGATGTTCAAGATCTCCTCTGAAGAGGGCGCCTGGTCCACCGACCGTCAGGTCGAGGGTGGCAACCTGGCCCACCGTCCGCGGGTCAAGGGAGGCTACTTCCCGGTGCCGCCGGTGGACAGCTTCCACGATATTCGCGGCGCCATGTGCAACACCCTGGAGGCCATCGGCCAGACCGTCGAAGTGCATCACCACGAGGTGGCCAACGCCGGCCAGAACGAGATCGGCGTCAAGTTCAACACCCTGGTGAAGAAGGCCGACGAGCTTCAGGAGATGAAGTACGTCGTGCATAACGTGGCTCACGCCTATGGCAAGACTGCGACCTTCATGCCCAAGCCGCTGGTTGGTGACAACGGTTCAGGCATGCACGTGCATCAGTCCTTCTGGAAGGATGGCGTCAACCAGTTCGCCGGTGACCAGTACGCCGGACTGTCTGAAATGGCGCTTTACTACATCGGCGGTATCATCAAGCACGCCCGTGCCCTGAACGCCTTCACCAATGCCTCGACCAACTCCTACAAGCGTCTGGTTCCTGGCTTCGAGGCGCCGGTCATGCTGGCCTACAGTGCTCGCAACCGCTCCGCTTCCATTCGCATTCCTTACACCGCCAGCCCCAAGGGCAAGCGCGTCGAGTGCCGTTTCCCGGATCCGACCGCCAACCCTTACCTGTGCTTCGCGGCGATGCTGATGGCGGGTATCGACGGTATCAAGAACAAGATCCACCCCGGCGATGCCATGGACAAGAACCTGTACGACCTGCCGCCGGAAGAGGGCAAGAAGGTTCCGACCGTGGCCAGTAGCCTGGATCAGGCCCTGGAGGCGCTGGATGCCGATCGTGCCTTCCTCACCGAGGGTGGCGTCTTCACGGATGACATGATCGATGCCTATATCGAGCTCAAGATGGAAGACGTGGAGCGTATCCGCATGAGTACGCATCCGGTCGAATTCGACATGTACTACAGCTGCTGAGGCATGCTGCGCGCCCGGTCCGGCAAGGCGGATCGGGCGCTCGGACGCTTCGGTGTCTGACAATCAAAGGGGCTCCGTTCATCTAGGCGGAGCCCCTTTTTGTCGTACACTGGACTCCATGGCTTGATACGACAGGCAGCCGACCGTGACGTCCAACCGATACGGGGCGCTGACGAAGGAGACCGATCCTCATGAAGAAGGCGCTTTTGGTAATCATTGGGCTGCTGGTCGCCTCCTCTGCCCTGGCGACAACTATCTATCGCACCGTCGACTCCCAGGGCAACGTGATCTTCACCGACAGTCCGGGCGGAGGTGGCGAGCCGGTGGAGCTCGCGCCGCTCACGGTGGTGCCCTCCCGGGAGCTACCCGGAAGTGCAGAGCCGCCGCGGGTGGAGGGCGTTGCGCCGCGTGCCAGCGCATCCCCGGGCCAGCCCTTCATGCCCTACGATGTCTTTCGTATCGCTTCGCCAGCGAATGGCGCTGAGCTGGCCGCCAGCCATGCAGGCAACGTGCAGGTGGAGCTTACCATCGAGCCTGAGCTGCGGCCCGACCATCAGGCCCGGTTGCTGGTGAACGGCAGGGTGAGCCAGACCGCGATGCACACCGCTGTCTTCATGCTCACCGATCTCGATCGTGGCCAGTACGTGATCCAGGCTGAGCTGCTGGATGGGGTCGGTGAGATTCGCCATCGCACCCAGCCGGTGACGCTCCATGTTCGGCGATCTCCTGCCGGTTGAGGCGGGCTCGGTTCCCCGGTTCGCCCTCCTTTCACCCACCCGTGCCCCAAGGGTGAGCGATTCCCCGCCCCACGCTGGTGGACACTTCTTTATTGCACCATGATAGTGCAGGTCATGGCCGCCACGATGCCCTGAAACGGCGCCAAGCCGTGGGTTTCAAGATTGGCGCGGTTCTTGCTTTAGCTAGGAGTGGCTAGGGTAGTTACAGGAATCCTGGCTTGCACAGGGGTTTCGCCGGCTGCGCGAAACGGGTGCGTGTTCACACCAAGAGAAGACCAATGCATCGACGTCTGATGGAACACCTCACCACTGCGGTGCTGCTACTGGATGGCAGCCTGCGCCTGAGCTGGATGAACCCCGCCGCTGAAGCACTGCTGGCGGTAAGTCTTGGGCGCGTGAAGGGGATGCGGCTGTCGACGCTGGTCACCGAGGACGATGGCATGAGCGCGGTGCTGGCCAAGTCACGCGATGATGGCCATCCCTTCACTCAGCGGGAGGTGAGGCTGGCGCTTGTAACCGGTGCGGTGATCACCATCGACTATACCGTGACGCCGCTTTCGGACGAGGAGCTTCTGGTCGAGATGGAGCCACGCGACCGTCTGCTGCGTATCTCCCGGGAGGAGGCGCTGCTCAACCGGCAGGAGGCGATCAAGGTGCTCTCCCGTGGCCTGGCCCATGAGGTAAAGAACCCGCTGGGGGGGATCCGCGGCGCCGCGCAGCTGCTGGAGCGTGACCTCGATGATCCCGCGCTTGCCGAATTCACCCGTATCATTGTCGAGGAGGTGGACCGCCTGCGGGATCTGGTGGACTGCATGCTGGGCCCGAACCAACTGGTGCGCCATGAGCCGCTCAACATCCATAAAGTGCTCGAGCGGGTGCGTACTCTACTGATGGCCGAGACTCCGATTGTTCAGGTGGAGCGTGACTACGACCCCAGTCTGCCCGACTTCCCGGGTGACGAGGCGCAGATGATCCAGGCCGTGCTGAACGTGGCACGTAACGCCGTGGAAGCCATGGCAGAGGCCGGCACGGAACAGCCGCACCTGCTGATGAGAACCCGGGCACGGCGTCAGTTCACGCTGGGTGCGGAGAGACATCGCCTGGTCTGCGAGGTGGCGCTGATCGACAACGGCCCTGGCGTTCCCGAGAGCCTGCAGGAGACGCTCTTCTACCCCATGGTGTCGGGCCGTGCCGAAGGCAGCGGACTGGGGCTGTCCATCGCGCAGGGCATCCTGCATCAACATCAGGGCTTGATCGAATGCGAATCCAGCCCTGGTCATACCGAATTTCGCTTGCTTATACCCCTGGAGAGGCGCCATGACTGATGTCGCACGTGTCGCTGTCGTCGATGATGATCGTGCCATTCGCTGGGTGCTGGAGCGCGCCCTGGCCCAGCCCGACCTCGATGTCGAATGCATCGAGCGGGCCGACCTGGCGCTCAGCCGGCTGCTGGACGACCCGCCGGATGTACTGGTTACCGATATTCGCATGCCGGGCATCGACGGCCTGGACCTGATGTCACGGGTGCGGGATGTGCATCCCGACCTGCCGGTCATCGTGATGACCGCACACTCCGACCTGGATAGTGCGGTTGCCTCTTATCAGGGCGGTGCCTTCGAGTACCTGCCCAAGCCCTTCGACGTCGACGAGGCGTTGGCGCTGGTGCGTCGTGCCGTCGCCCATGCCCGGGAGCGCAAGCGGCCGGTCAGCGTGCCCGAGGGGCTGGATGCCGAGATCATCGGCGAGGCCCCGGCGATGCAGGAGGTGTTTCGCGCCATCGGCCGGCTGTCGCACTCCCACATCACGGTGCTGATCAACGGTGAGTCGGGTACCGGCAAGGAGCGCGTGGCCCGCGCCCTGCATCAGCACAGCCCGCGGGCGGGTAGGCCGTTCATCGCGCTGAACATGGCGGCGATACCACGTGACCTGATCGAGTCGGAGCTGTTCGGCCATGAGAAGGGGGCCTTTACCGGTGCCACTGCCCAGCGCCAGGGGCGCTTCGAGCAGGCCGATGGCGGTACGCTGTTTCTCGACGAGATCGGTGACATGCCTGCCGAGACCCAGACCCGGCTGCTGCGGGTACTGGCCGACGGCGAATTCTACCGGGTCGGCGGTCACACGCCGGTGAAGGTGGACGTGCGCATCATTGCCGCGACCCATCAGAACCTCGAGACCCTGGTCGAGGACGGACGCTTTCGTGAGGATCTCTTCCATCGCCTCAACGTGATCCGCGTGCATCTGCCGAAGCTGGCCGAGCGGCGCGAGGATATCCCGCGGCTGGCGCGGCACTTCCTGGCCGAGGCGTCCAAGGAGCTGTCGACCGACGTCAAGGTGCTCACCAAGGATGCCGAGACCCACCTGACCCGGCTACCATGGCCCGGCAACGTGCGCCAGCTGGAGAATACCTGCCGCTGGCTGACGGTGATGGCATCCGGACGCGAGGTCCTGATCGAGGACCTGCCGCCGGAGCTGCGTGAGCCGGAGGCAGCGGAAAGGGGCAATGGCGATTGGCGCGCGGCCTTTCGCGACTGGGCCGACCGGGCGCTGGCCGCCGGGCACACCCATCTGCTGGAAGAAGCGGTTCCCGACTTCGAGAAGATCCTGATCGAGACTGCGCTGAAACATACCGGTGGGCGCAAGGGCGAGGCCGCCGAGCTGCTCGGCTGGGGGCGCAACACACTGACCCGCAAGCTCAAGACACTGCTGCCGGCATTGGCCGACGGGGAGTGAGAAGGCGGTACCGGGGCGTGGCCTTTACCGCCACTGTGGTGCCAGAATGGGGGCTTCAAGGAGAGATAGCCCATGACGCAGATGCACTGGCAGCGCTTGCTCGACCCCTCGCGACTCTACGGCGGCCGCGCCGGCCGTGATGAGATCGGTCGCAGCCCCTTCCACAAGGATCATGACCGGATCGTCTTTTCCGGCTCCTTTCGCCGCCTGGGGCGCAAGACCCAGGTGCATCCCCTCACCGACAACGACCATATCCACACCCGGCTGACCCATTCCCTGGAGGTGGGCTGCGTGGGGCGCTCGCTGGGCATGATCGTCGGCGAGCTGCTGCGCGAGCGGTTGCCGGAGTGGATCACTCCAGCCGACATGGGTGTCATCGTCCAGGCGGCTTGCCTGGGGCACGATATCGGCAACCCGCCCTTCGGCCACGCCGGTGAATATGCCATTCGCGACTGGTTCAAGTGCGCCGAGGCCGACGGCAGCGGGCTGCTCAAGGGACTGTCGGAGCGCGAACGCGCTGACCTGCTCACCTACGAGGGCAACGCCCAGGGGTTCCGGGTGGTCACCCAGATCGAGTACAACCAGTTCCGTGGCGGCATGCGGCTGACCACGGCGACGCTGGGGACACTCTTGAAGTACCCCTGGACGGTGGAGCACGGCGGCAGTGCCGGGAAGTTCGGCTGCTATCAGAGCGAGAAGGCGCTGCTGGCCGAGGTGGCCGACCGCCTGGGGCTGGTGCCCCGGGGCGAGGGGCGCTGGTGTCGTCACCCGCTGGCCTGGCTGGTCGAGGCGGCCGACGACATCTGCTACGCCCTGCTCGACCTGGAGGACGGCCTGGAAATGGGCATCCTGCGCTTCGACGAGGTGGCCGACGTGCTGCTGCAGATCGCCGGCGACGCCCCGCCGGACTATGCCGCCATGGAGCGCAGCGGTGTCTCCCAGCGTCGGCGTATCGCCGCCCTGCGCGGTGCGGCCATGGAGCGGGCGGTCAACGATGTGGGGGCGGTCTTCGTCGACCATGAGACGGCGCTGCTCAACGGTACCCTGACCAGCGACCTGCTGGAGCTCTGCCATCCCGACCTGGGCTGGGGGGTGGCGGCGGCCAAGCAGCTGGCGCGTGAGCGCATCTTCCAGAACGAACGCAAGGCCAAGCTGGAGATCGGCGCCTACACCACGCTTGGCATCCTGCTGGAGGCCTTTATCGGTGCGGCCCACGAGCTGCACCACACCGGTGAGTCGAGCTTCAAGCACCAGCGGGTGCTGGCGCTGGTCGGCGAGAACACGCCGCGCCCCTCTTGGACGCTGTATGACAGCTATCGACGCATGCTCGACTTCATCGGCGGGATGACCGACCACTATGCGGTGGACCTGGCCCAGGAGATGGGCGGTCGGCTGCGAGGGGACTGAACGCTGTGAAGGCCGGCCAGGACCGCGGCCGCTTGGCCAATGGCCAAGCATCGCCGGCTTCGATTGAGCCGCCCCTCAGATGGAGGGGGCGTTCAGCGGCGTATTCTTCTCCAGTTCGGCGGCGCGCTCGATGAGCGCCGCGATCACCTTGTCGTGCATGTCGTCATCGATTGGCCCCAGCTGCTTCTCTTCCAGTTGCTGGGCAAGTGACTCGCCGCTGACTACCATCAGGCCTTCCGGCGTGCCGGCGCAGATGATGTCCCAGCCGGGCAGGGTCAGCACCCCCATGATGGGCACCGGTGCGCCGCAGCGGTTCTCCAGCCACTCGCCCAGCCAGCGGGTGGTGGCCAGCGTCTTCGCCAGGGGGCGCTGCTCGCTCCAGCCGGGAAAGCGAAGGCGCTTCGGCTCCACGGTCACCACATTGATCTCTCGACCGTCAGCCGTGAAAGGACGGGTACGAGCGCGGGTCTCGACCACGAAGACCCCGTGGGGGGTGACAGCCACGTGGTCGATGGTATCGGTGTCGGTGGGCACATCGTGAAAGACGTAGTAGGGGTGCGCTTCGGGGTGAATCATGCGCTCCAGCTCCTGGCCCACGGCGAGTTCACAGGCCAGGCCCAGCTTGATGCGACGGATCAGCTGGAAGTCGCGGATCAGCAGGAAGCAGTAGATCAGCACCAGCACGGTGCTGAGTGCGCCGTAGAAGGCCCATTCCAGCCAGTTCTGCCGGCTGGCAAAGAGCATGCGGCCCATGCCGTAGACGAGTGGCGCCAGTGACACGATCGGCCCCAGGGCGCCATCCAGGAACAGGGCGGCGAAGGCACGGTCGAGCCTGTCGCGGAGGGCCTGACCGGGTTCCCGCAGGGGGCGAGCGTTGAACGGCGAGCGCACCCGTGCATCGTGCAGGTTGCGCAGCGCGATCACGATCACTGCCATTGCCCCGAGGGGAAACAGGAAGATCAGGGGGAGCAGGTATTCCAGCCAGGCCATCGGGGGTTCTTCCTTGCCTGTTATAGTCACGTAAGCATGACATTCTAGACAACCTTCCACCAGAAGAGCCATGTTGATTGCATCAAGGCGGTGGAAAGACGCCGGAGAGACGATGAGCGATGTGCCAATGGCGGTGGAGGCTTCCGGACGCCTTGCGGACTTCCTGACCCGCCATCCGAGGCTGGCGGTGTTGACCGGGGCCGGGGTGAGTACCGAAAGCGGCATCCCCGACTATCGCGATGCCAGCGGTGCCTGGAAGTGTTCACCGCCGATGCAGCACCAGCAGTTCATGAGCAGCCATGCAGCACGGCAGCGCTACTGGGCGCGGGCGCTGGTCGGCTTTCGTACCCTGCACCGGGCTCGCCCGGGTGTCGCCCATACGGCGCTGGCCCAGCTCGAAGCCGAGGGGTTGGTGGCGGGGGTTATCACTCAGAACGTGGATGGGCTGCACCAGAAGGCTGGCTCGCGACGGGTCATCGACCTGCATGGCCGTGCCGAGCAGGTCCGTTGCATGCAGTGCGGGGCGCTACGCATGCGCCATGACCTGCATGCCGAACTGGCCGAGTGCAATCCGCACTGGTTGGACAGGGAGGCGGTGGCAATGCCCGACGGCGATGCGGACCTGGAATCGGACTTTTCCGACTTCCAGGTGCCCGGATGTCGTCGCTGTGGCCAGGGGGTCTGGAAGCCCGACGTGGTCTTCTTCGGAGACAGCGTGCCCGGCGAGCGCGTGGCGCGAGCCAGGGCCATGATCGATGAGGCCGGCGCACTATTGGTCATCGGTTCGTCGCTGATGGTCTATTCGGGGTACCGCTTCGCTCGCCAGGCAGCCGGTGCCAGCAAGCCCATCGCCTGCCTCAACCTGGGGCACACCCGGGCGGATGCGCTCTATACGCTGAAGGTCGAAGCGCCAGTCGGGGAGACACTGAATGCCGTTTCGGCGATGCTTATTGGCGCGGGGCAAGCGGCAGGGTGACGGGCTCATCCCGAGTGCGCTCTTCCAGCAGCACTGGCTCGCTGGTAGCGTGGGTCAGCTCGCCCCCCTGGCGCAGCTCAGCGCTCAACTGAGGGGAGCTGGCCTCATCTAGGGCCTGACTGTCGTGGCGCAGCGCCACGGGCCAGGGGGGCGTTCCCAGGTGGGTGAGCGTGGTTTCGGCCAGGGTGCCGTCGGCATCGCTGAGGCGTACGTTCAGCTCGGCATCGTCGCTCAGCGTCAGCGGATCGGGTGGTATCACGCGAGCCTGCAGCTCGGTGAACTGCGGGGTGCCGGCGCAGCCGGCCAAGACCAGCAGCATGAGCAGCCCCAGTGCCAGCTTGCCCGACGGGCGAGTCGCAACAGTCGTCATATCTTGCATGTCATTCTCCTTGTCAGCCACCGGCCAGCTTCACGGAATAGCCGCTACGCTCCAGCTCGGCCTTGAGTACCTCGCGATGATCGCCCTGGATCTCGATGATGCCATCCTTGACGGCGCCACCGGTTCCACAGCGCTTCTTGAGACGCTTGGCCAGGGTCTTCAGTTCGGCATCGGGCAGAGGGATGCCGGAAACCGTGGTCACGCCCTTGCCCTTGCGTCCGCTTGTTTCCCGGCGAATGCGCACGACGCCATCAAGTGCCGCGATGCGGCTCTGCTCGGCGACTTCGGCGCAGCTGCAGTCTGCCTGAGGCTGGCGGCACTCCGGGCAGATATCGCCGTGCTCTGTGGAATAGACAAGGCCATGCAACTGGTCCCGCAGAGAGGCCATGGGAACTCCTTGAACGCTAAAACGATAGTCAGATGATACCGCCGGAGGGTGCGGTCTGCATTGCCGCATGCCATCGACAAGGGCAGTGCAAGGCAGGGCGAGTGGAGAGGTATAGGGTTTTGCCCGGCAAGCATCAGCGGCTATAGGCGGCCATACGGTAGTCCATGGCGCGATGATGCAGGAGATGACCGATCACGGTCGGCAACTGATACATGCTGCTGATCATGATGGCCCCTTCAGGGGTTTCTTCCACATCGGGGAAGCGGTTGAGATGGATCACTGTCATCCCCGCATCCAGGGCGGCCTTGACCCCGACCATGGCGTCGTCGATGGCGACGCAATCCTCGGCTTGGAACCCCATCCGATTGGCCGCGTGGAGGTAGAGCTGGGGGTCGGGTTTCCAGCAGTTGGCGGTATAGCCGCTGAAGAGGTTATTGCCGAAGTGATTGGCCAGGCCGATGGCCTTGAGGGAGGTTTGAATCTTGTTCTCGGGCCCGTTGGACACCACGCCACTGGGGAAGTCGGCCAGTGCCATCAAGGCCTCGGTCGCGCCCGCGATCGCCACCAGCTCGGTTTCGAGACGTCGGTTGAGATTGCTGCGCATTTCGCTCTCGGTTTCGGCCAGATGAAGCGGGTCCACGCTGCCGTAGCGACTTTCCAGTACCGTCACGATATTGCGAAAGCGGCTACCGCGGAATTCGCCGATGTAGTCACTGGCCTGAAATGGCAAGCCCAGTCGCGTCAGGCTGACGGCCATCTCGGCAGCCAGCAGAGGCTCGCTGTCCACCAGGGTTCCATCACAATCGAACAGCAGGCAGAGGGGACTTGTCATGGCCGAACATCCCTCACTAGGACAGAGGCTTGTCGAAATGTAACCATATACCCGTTATCGGCATGCTCTGCAGAAAGTTGAATGTAAAACGACGAACCTTTACGAACGCTGTTTCCAAACAGTATTGCTCGTCCCTGGCCATACTTCAAGTCTGCGCAGGCATCGGCAGTGCGGACTTCTACCGTGCTGGCATCGCAAAATGCTTGCGTTGTTTCCTGCCCTCCTCCCTATACGCTATCCGGGCGAATTACTGGGCCTACCAGGCGCATGTGCCAAAACACGCCACCCTTGCCAGGCTCCCAGGGGAGTGAGTGTGTGAGCTGAGCTGGCGTGAAGTTAATGAAACTCAAAGACTATTCATTTTATTGGCATAGGTTGGCCCGCTCTCTGCAGCAGTCAGGGTGAGCAAGACAAGCCGGTGAACCCACTACCAGCAGTCTGGTAAATGGCTTTCCGGTACGACGAGCGAAGCCTAGCGGCTTCACCAGGAAACTCAAGTTCTGACCCATTGGAGGTACGAACATGATGTCCAAGGAATTTCTCAAGAAACTCGGCATTGTCGGTATCACATTTGGCCTGACCGCCAGCCCGCTGGCGTTTGCCGACTTCCATGATGAAGAGGACGAGCAAGGTGCCGTGCCGGAGCAAGCCGCTCCCCAAGCGGGTGGTGATGCAGACGTGGGTGCAGGTGCTGACACCGGATTTGATGACGACACCGGTGCTGAAGCAGGCGCAGGCGCTGACACGGGTGTTGGCGTGGGTGCCGGCGAGACCGGTGCGGAAGCTGGCGCTGGCGCTGGTGCTGATTTCGACTCGGATGATGAGTGGGAAGATGAGACCACCGACGAGTGGGAAGACGAATATGAAGATGAAGAGTGGGACGAGGATGAGGAAGACGATCAGGACTGGTAAGACCTGATGCTGCCAGGGAAGGCGGTCACTGCCCAGGGACGGGCGGTGACGTCTCCTCAAGGTTGACGATATAGCGTCATCCACCTCACCCGCCCCCGACTATGTCGGGGGCGGTTCTATGTGACGGAGGTAATCGACATGTTATCCATGGAATTTCTCAGGAAAATCGGCGTTGCCGGTATCGCACTAGGCCTTTGTGCAAGCCCCTTGGTGGTGGCCGATTCACCACAACAGCAATCGCCAGCCGAGACAGCGCAGCCATCGGACCCCGACGAGGCCATGGGGGCGGGCAGAACAGGTGCCGATGCGGATATAGAGACCGGAACGGAGGCCAGTGTCGAAATCGATTCGGATACTGGGGGCGAAGCGGAGCCAGATGCCGAGGCCGACTTCAATACCGGCTCTGAAGATGACTGGCAAGAAGCGAGCAAGCAGCAGGCTGATCCGGATGAGGCCGATCAGTTGAGTGATTGATCGGCCTGCTGGCGTTATTCATCGCGCCCGCCTATCGGCAAGGCGTGCTACAGCCAACCCAGCCACTGCCACCAGAGGTAGTCCAGTGGCCACAGCAGCACTACGATGGGGCCTCCTGGGGCTCGCCTCTTCAATGATGTCGCTATTGGGTGCGAAGACGGTATCCGCTATGGCAAGCGGCTTGCTGGGAGGTGCTCCGGTTGCCCTCAGCCTTTGGAAAGGCGGCGAGAGTTGGCGCTGTTGGGCGCCTGGGTTTGCCAGAGGCCATTGCGCAGGGTGATGGTAGAGATCGAGGTCGACCAGAGTTCGAATGCCATGACGCCGAGCTTCCAGACGTCCATCATGGCTGCGGGGTTGAGCGGGACCAGCGAATAGGGGGTGAACGTCTTCATGGGTGCGTCCTTGTGCAGGGAGTGAAATACACTATCGGCAGTCTGAGTGCCTCGCTGGCCGGATAACAATAACCTGGGTTGCCTTCGCCTGGGTGCCTGGCAAAAGAAGACAAAAAAGGCGGCCATCCAGGCCGCCTCGGCGTATCAAGACAATGCGTTACTTCACCTTCGGGTCCAGCTCGCCCCGTTCGTAGCGCAGGAACATCTCCTCGAGGTTGATCGGCTTGATGCGGCTGGCGTTGCCGGCACAGCCGAAGGCCTCGTAGCGGGCGATGCAGACGTCGCGCATGGCGCTGACGGTCTCCTTGAGAAACTTGCGTGGGTCGAACTCGGACGGGTTCTGGGCCAGGAAGCGACGCACCGCGCCGGTGGAGGCCAGGCGCAGGTCGGTGTCGATGTTGACCTTGCGCACGCCGTGCTTGATGCCCTCGACGATCTCCTCGACCGGCACGCCGTAGGTCTCGGGGATCTCGCCGCCGAACTCGTTGATGATCGCCAGCCACTCCTGGGGCACCGAAGAGGAGCCGTGCATCACCAGGTGGGTGTCGGGGATGCGGGCGTGGATCTCCTTGATGCGCTGGATCGACAGCGTATCGCCGGTGGGCGGCTTGGTGAACTTGTAGGCGCCATGGCTGGTGCCGATGGCGATGGCCAGGGCGTCGACCTGGGTCGCCTTGACGAAATCGGCGGCCTCCTCGGGGTCGGTGAGCAGCTGGTCCATGTCCAGCTTGCCCTCGGCGCCGATACCGTCCTCCTCGCCGGCCATGCCGGTCTCCAGGCTGCCCAGGCAACCCAGCTCGCCCTCCACCGAGACGCCACAGGCGTGGGCCATCTCCACGGTACGGCGGGTGACGTCGACGTTGTAGTCGTAATCCATCGGCGTCTTGCCGTCTTCACCCAGTGAACCGTCCATCATCACCGAGGAGAAGCCCAGTTGGATGGAGCGCTGGCACACCGCGGGGCTGGTGCCATGGTCCTGATGCATGACCACCGGAATGTGCGGGAATTCCTCCACGGCGGCGAGAATCAGGTGGCGAAGGAAGGGTGCGCCGGCGTACTTGCGGGCGCCGGCGGAGGCCTGGACGATGACCGGGGAGTCCGTCTTGTCGGCGGCTTCCATGATGGCCCGCATCTGCTCGAGGTTGTTCACGTTGAAAGCCGGAACGCCGTAGCCGTATTCGGCGGCGTGGTCCAGCATCTGGCGCATGCTGATCAGTGCCATGAAATTACCTGCCTCTGTGTGCAATCTGTCTATGCAACCGGTCTGTGCAATCGGTTTGTGCAATGACGGCGCGGCCGTGGCCGCGCCGATTAAGGTGCCGGGGGTGAGTCGTCTCAGCGTTCGGCGGCGTCTTCCAGGGCCTTCACCGCCGGCAGGGTCTTGCCTTCCACGTATTCGAGGAAGGCCCCGCCACCGGTGGAGATATAGGAGACGCGATCGCTGATGCCGTACTTGTCGATGGCGGCCAGGGTATCGCCGCCACCGGCGATGGAGAAGCCGTTGCTCTCGGCGATGGCCCGTGACAGCGCCTCGGTGCCGTGGCCGAACTGGTCGATCTCGAACACGCCGACGGGGCCGTTCCACAGGATGGTGCCGGCGTCCTTGAGCAGCCCGGCCAGGCGGCCGGCGGTATCGGGGCCGATGTCGAGAATCATTTCGTCGTCGCCCACCTGATCCACCGGCTTGACCACGGCGGAGGCCTGCTCGGAGAACTCCGTCGCGACGACCACGTCGGTGGGCAGGGGGATCTCAACCCGTGTCATCAGTTCCTTGGCCTGGCCGACCAGATCGGCTTCATGCAGTGACTTGCCGACATTGTACCCGGCCGCCGCAATGAAGGTGTTGGCGATACCGCCGCCGACGATCAGCTGGTCGCACTTCTCTGAGAGGGCGTTGAGCACGTCGAGCTTGGTGGAGACCTTGGAGCCACCGACGATGGCAACCATGGGGCGCTTCGGCGTGGCCAGCGCCTTCTTCAGGGCGTCGAGTTCGGCGGCCAGCAGCGGGCCGGCGCAGGCCTGGGGGGCGAAGCGGGCCACGCCGTGGGTGGAGGCCTGGGCACGGTGGGCGGTACCGAAGGCGTCCATGACGTAGATATCGCACAGTTCGGCGTACTGCCGGGAGAGGGTCTCGTCGTCGCCCTTCTCACCGACATTGAAGCGTACGTTCTCGAGCAGCACCACTTCACCGTCGGCCAGGTCCAGCGAGGCGTCCAGATACTCCTTGATCAGGGTGACCGGGCGGCCGAGCAGCTGGCCCAGGTGCTCGGCCACCGGGGCCAGCGAGAACTCCTCGGCCGGCTCGCCCTCGGTGGGGCGGCCCAGGTGGCTCATCAGCATCACCTTGGCACCGGCGTCACGGGCGGCCTTGATCGTCGGCAGGCAGGCCCGCAGACGGGCATCGCTGCTCACCTTGCCGTGCTTGACGGGTACGTTCAGGTCCTCGCGGATCAGCACGCGCTGTCCGGAGAGGTCGAGGTCGGTCATCTTGAGCACGTTCATCGGGGCGTCTTCCTCATTTGAGAAACCGAAGCGGGGTCATTGGAGCAGGGCATGGTAACTGGCTCATGGGCTGTCCGTGGGCATGGCCGCGAGCCGCTGGCTCACGTCGAGCATGCGGTTGGCAAAGCCCCATTCATTGTCGAACCAGCACAGCAGCTTGATCAGGCGGCCGCCCGCCACCCGGGTCTGAGTGGCGTCCACGATACCCGAGCGGGGGTCGTGGTTGAAGTCGCTGGAGGCCATGGGCTCCTCGGTATAGCCCAGCAGCCCGGCCAGGTGGCCCTGGCAGGCGTGGCGCAGCAGGGCGTTGACCTGGGCGGCCGAAGTATCGCGGCGGACGCAGATCGACAGGTCCATGGCCGAGACGTTGATGGTCGGCACCCGCATGTGCAGGCACTCGAAGCGGCCGGCCAGGTGCGGCATCAGGCGGTTGATGCCGCGCGCCAGGCTGGTGTCCACCGGGACGATGGAGTGCATCGCCGAGCGGGTCAGGCGCAGGTCGGTCTGGTGGTAGGCGTCGATCACCGGCTGGTCGTTCATGGCCGAGTGTACGGTGGTGGTCACGCCGTGCTCGATGCCCAGCGCCTCATCGAGCACGGTGAGTACCGGTATCAGGCAATTGGTGGTACAGGAGGCCGCCGAGACGATGCGGTGGTGCGGTGCCAGGGCGTCGTCGTTGATGCCGCAGACGATGGTGGCATCCACGTCGCTCTCCGCCGGCTGGGAGAAGAGCAGGCGGCCGGCGCCGGCGGCAAGGTGGCGCTCTGCCGTGGCGCGATCCTTGAAGCTGCCCGAGCATTCCAGCACCAGGTCGATGCCCAGCGCGTCCCAGGGCAGCCGTGACGGATCGGCTTCCGAGAGAATTCGTATCGGGCGTCCGTTGACCACGAGCCGGCCGTTGTCTGCCGTGACGCTGCCGGGGAAGCGGCCGTGGGTGGTGTCGTAGCGGGTCAGGTAGGCGATGGTGTCCAAGTCGGACAGTTCGTTGATCGCCACGACTTCCAGTTCGGGAGCATGGCGTTCTTCCAGGGCGCGCAGCACGCACTGGCCGATACGACCGTAACCGTTGATGGCGATGCGATGGGCCATGTGGCTGCCTGGCACTCCTGAAGCGGGGGACACAAGCCGGCGATTCTAGCGCATTTGCGGGCCTAGCGTCTGCTCTAGAGCCCCACCAGTCGCCAGGCGAGGGGCAGGAAGAGAGCGCTGAAGATGCCGGTCAGGCTCATGCCCAGCGAGGCGAAGGCGCCGGCGGTGGTCCCGTATTCGAAAGCGCGTACCGTACCGATCACATGGCCGTTGACGCCCAGGACGAAGCCCAGTACCCGCTCGTCGCGGATACCCAGCCAGCGAGACAGTAGTCCGACGAAGGCGGTGGCCATCACGCCGGTGATCAACAGGCCGCCCATCATCAGGGGAATGACTCCGCCGAGCTGCTCGGTGATGCCCATGGCGATCGGTGCGGTCACCGACTTTGGCGCCAGGGAGGCGAGTACCTCGGGCGTGGCGCCGAGCAGCCAGGCGAGCCCCACCGAGTAGAGCGCGGCCAGCATGGCCGCCGGGGGCAGGGTGCAGAGGACCGGAAGCCAGAGCTCGCGAATGCGCGGCAGCTGTTGGTATAGCGGCACGGCCAGTGCCACGGTGGCGGGGCCGAGCAGCAGCATCAGCCAGCCGGCGCCGGCGCGATAGTCATCGTAGTCGATACCGGTCAGCGCCAGGGTCGCGGCCAGCAGCATCGCGGCGATCAGTACCGCGGGGCACCAGCTCGGCTTGCCCAGGCGCAGGAATAGACGTGCGCCGGTGAGGTAGGCGGCCAGGGTCAGGAAAATGGCCAGCATGGGTGTCTCGAGCAACACCGATTGCAGCCCTGCCAGGCCCTCATTCATCGGAACCCGCCTTCGGCATGAAGCGCAGCATCAGCCAGAGCGTGGTGGCGACGCTGAGCAGGGTGCCGAGCACCAGCGCCACACCGACGATGAGCCACTGGCCGGCAAACGCCTCGACGATGAAGAACACCCCCACCACACCGGGCATGATCAGCATGGCCAGTATCGCGATCAGGGGTTGGCTGGCGGACTGTATTTCCTGGCTGACGCGGCCCCTCATCATCAGCCACAGGGTCAAGGCGAGCATGCCCACCACCCCGGGGGAGACCGGCAGATGCAGTAGCCATACCAGGGCCTCTCCCAACAGCAGAAACCCCACCAGCCAGAGAAATCCGTAGAGCGACGACATGACATTCCTTGGCACGAAAATAAGCGGCTCGAAAACCCGTGCGAAAAACGATAGACCAGGGGCTTGAAAACCGCGCAAGCGCTCCTATTTGCCTGTATAGGAAGGCTCGGGGTCAACCCGGCCGCCTTCTGACCCCAACCCGACTACGTAGGAGGTGTTCGCCATGTTCGGAGATCTCAGGCGTTTCGACAGTGGGCCGCTGCGGGGAGCGGACCGGTTCCGGGAGCTGCTGGACGAGCTGTTTCCCGACCCCGGCCTCGCCAACATCCGTTCGGTGCCCACGGGCAGTTTTCCCATGATCAACATCGGCCGTACCGATGATGCGGTGCGAGTCTATGTCTTTGCGGCCGGGCTGTCAGCCGATGAGATGGAGATCAGTATCCAGGACAATGTCTTGACGCTGCAGGGGCGGCGTGCCGATGACGATACGGCGACGCAGGAGAGTGGCCAGCGCCCCTATTTCCGGCGTGAGCGCAGCAGGGGCGAGTTCTCCCGCTCCATCGCGCTGCCGGAAGGGCTGGATTCCGATCGCGCCGAGGCACGCTCGAAGAACGGTGTCTTCGTGATCCACCTGCCCAAGCGTGAAGAGCTCAAGCCGCGTCGTATCGAAATTCAATCCCATGATGCTTAACGACTGAGGGAGGTGAACCGCCATGAACGATGTCACACGTCGTGATACGCCCCGCGAGCCTGCCGAGGCTCAGGCCGCCGAGCGGGATCTCGGCAGGGCGCTGCAGCCATCGGTGGATATCCATGAAGAGGGCAACGCTCTGCACCTGATTGCCGATATGCCCGGCGTCACGTCCGACTCGCTGAGCATCGAGGTGGACAACAATGTGCTGACCATCGATGGTGAGATCCGCCTCGACATGCCGGAGGGGATGTCGGCGATCTATGCCGAGGTGCAGGCACAGCGCTTCGCACGTCGCTTCACCCTCAGCCACGAGATCGATGCCGGTGCGATCGAGGCTCGACTCGACAACGGCGTCCTGCACCTGCTGCTGCCGAAGAAGCAGACCCACCATCGGCGTCGCATCGAGGTCAGGGCAGCCTGATCGATCGTCGCTCTTCGAGGCGCTCTCCCACCGGGAGGGCGCCTGCATTTGCAAGCGAGGCGCGCGCTCGGTACGGTTTCCACTACGCTGGGGAAAGTGAAGGCCATAACCAAGGAGAGGAGCAATATGACTGATATTCCCCAACTACTGGGTGACGACGCCGACTACCTGCTTGATCACCGCTGCCGCGGCTTTCCTCGTGAGCAGCTGCACCTGCCCGGCCCCGATTTCATCGACCGGGTAATGAGCGACAGCGACCGCAGTCCCGCCGTGCTGCGCAACCTGCAGGCGCTGTTCAATCATGGCCGCCTGGCGGGTACCGGCTACTTGAGCCTGCTGCCGGTCGATCAGGGCATCGAGCACTCCGCCGGCGCCTCCTTCGCACCCAACCCGCGCTACTTCGACCCGGCCAACATCGTCGAGCTGGCGCTGGAGGGGGGCTGCAATGGCGTTGCCTCGACGCTCGGCGTGCTGTCCTCGGTGGCGCGCCGCTATGCCCATCGCATTCCCATGATTCTCAAGCTCAACCACAACGAGACCCTGACCTATCCGGCGCTCTATGACCAGACGCTGTTCGCCGAGGTGGAGCAGGCCCACGACATGGGCTGTGCCGCGGTGGGTGCGACCATCTATTTCGGTTCGCCGGAAAGCCGGCGACAGATCATGGAGATTAGCGAGGCCTTCGAGCGGGCCCATCAGCTGGGTATGGCGACGGTGCTCTGGGCCTACCTGCGCAACCCGGGCTTCAAGCAGGACGGCAAGGATTACCACGTGGCCGCCGACCTCACCGGCCAGGCCAACCACCTCGCCTCGACGCTGAAGGCGGATATCGTCAAGCAGAAGCTGCCGGAAACCAACGGCGGCTACAGCGATATCGGCTTTGGCCATACCCACGTCAAGGTCTACGAGGAACTGACCTCCGATCATCCCATCGACCTGGCTCGATATCAGGTAGCCTGCTGCTATATGGGGCGCGCCGGGCTGATCAACTCCGGGGGCGGCTCCAAGGGCAATACGGACCTGGGCGAGGCGGTGCGTACCGCGGTGATCAACAAGCGTGCCGGCGGCATGGGGCTGATCTCCGGCCGCAAGGCCTTCCAGAAGCCGGTTACCGAAGGCGTGGAGCTGCTCCAGGCCATCCAGGACGTCTATCTGGACAGTGGCGTGACTGTCGCCTGAGCCTGCATCCAGGCCAAAGGGAAGGAAAAAGGGCGCGACCGGTCAGGTCGCGCCCTTACTATTACCGTGCATACCGCTCAATGCCGCTGCTAATCAGCCCAGCAGCTCCTGGGCCTGCTTGACGACGTTATCGACGGTGAAGCCGAAGTGCTTGAACAGGTCGCCCGCCGGGGCGGATTCACCGTAGGTATGCATGCCGATCACCCGGCCGTCGAGGCCCACGTACTTGTACCAGTAGTCGGCGTGGCCGGCCTCGATGGCAATACGCTTGGTCACCGCTTTCGGCAGCACGCTATCGCGGTACTCGGCGTCCTGACCGTCGAAGCGATAGGCCGAAGGCATCGAGACCACGCGAACCGCATGACCCTGCCCTTCCAGTTCGGCGGCGGCCTCCATGGCCAGGCCGACCTCGGAGCCGGTGGCGATCAGGATCAGCGCCGGTGTGCCCGCGCAGTCGCGCAGGATGTACCCGCCGCGCTGGATCTCGGCCAACTGCTGCTTGGTGCGCGCCTGGTGCGGCAGGTTCTGGCGCGACAGCACCAGCGCCGTGGGTCCGGAATTGCGCTTGATGGCGGCATCCCAGGCGGCGGCGGTCTCCACCGCGTCGCAGGGGCGCCAGGTGGAAAGGTTCGGCGTGGTGCGCAGGTTGGTCAGCTGCTCGATGGGCTGGTGGGTGGGGCCGTCCTCGCCCAGGCCGATGGAGTCGTGGGTGAAGACGTAGACGGCACGCTTGCCCATCAGTGCCGCCATGCGCACCGAGTTGCGCATGTACTCCATGAAGATCAGGAAGGTGGCGCCGTAGGGAATGAACCCACCGTGGAGCACGATGCCGTTCATGATCGCGCCCATGCCGAACTCGCGCACGCCGTAGTGCAGGTAGTTGCCGCTGGCATCCTCTTTGGAGATCGCCTTGGCGCCGCTCCAGAAGGTCAGGTTGGAGGGCGCCAGGTCGGCGCTGCCGCCAAGCAGTTCGGGCAGCTGAGGGCCGAGCTCGTTCAGGCAGGCCAGCGACGCCTTGCGCGAGGCGATGCTCTCGCCCTTCTGCTGGGCCTTCTCGATCAGGGCCTCGCTGGTGATCTCCGTCGGCAGCTTGCACTGGATGCGGCGCAGGAATTCCTTGGCGAGCGCCGGATGGGCCTCGCGATAGCGCTCGAACCTGGCCTGCCAGGCTTCCTGGGCACTCTTGCCAGCTGCACGGGCGTCCCATCCCTGGTAAACCGGCTCAGGCACGTGGAAGGGGGCATGGGGCCAGCCGAGCTGCTCGCGGGCTGCGGCGACCTCGTCGTCGCCCAGCGGTGCGCCGTGGCATTCCTCCTTGCCCTGCTTGTTGGGGGCGCCGAAGCCAATCACGGTCTTGCAGATGATCAGGCTGGGCCGGTCCTCGTGGCTCTTGGCCAGCTCGATGGCCGCCTTGACCTCCTCAGGCTTGTGGCCATCGACATTGGGGACCACGTGCCAGCCGTAGGACTCGAAGCGCTTGGCGGTATCGTCGGTGAACCAGCCTTCCACCTCGCCGTCGATGGAGATGCCGTTGTCGTCGTAGAAGGTGATCAGCTTGCCCAGCCCCAGGGTGCCGGCCAGTGAGCTGACCTCATGGGAGATGCCCTCCATCAGGCAGCCGTCACCCACGAAGCACCAGGTGTTATGGTCGACGACGGTGTGCCCCGGGCGGTTGAACTGGGCCGCCAGGGTCTTCTCGGCGATTGCCATGCCCACGGCATTGGCCAAGCCCTGGCCCAGCGGGCCGGTGGTGGTCTCGATGCCGGGGGCATAGCCGAATTCCGGATGTCCCGCGGTCTTGGCATGGAGCTGACGGAAATTCTGCAGCTCCTCGAGGCTGAGGTCGTAGCCGGTCAGGTGCAGCAGCGAGTAGAGCAGCATCGAGCCGTGGCCGTTGGAGAGCACGAAGCGATCGCGGTCGGGCCATTTCGGGTCGTTGGGGTTGTGCTTCAGGTAGTCGTTCCACAGCACTTCGGCGATATCGGCCATGCCCATTGGGGCGCCGGGGTGACCGGACTTGGCCTTCTGTACGGCGTCCATGGACAGGGCGCGAATGGCATTGGCCAGTTCGAAACGGGACGGCATTGGGTTGGCTCCTCACCTGCGGCAGAATGGGTAGCCCGCTACGGCACCTAAATGCCCGCCGGGGTTGCATTCTGGCTGGGGCGCCGCAGGATGGCGGCGGCGCGGTCGAATTTCGGCCGCCTATTGTCGCCGACTTGCCGCCGGTCATCAAATGGCGGGTGTCTCAAAAGGTACCAGCGTGTAAACTCTTTGCCCCGAAAAGCCTGAATTTTCTCTCCTGCCGCATCGAGTCCACCTGTATCGGCAGGGGCTGTTATCCTGTCGAGAATTGCGCTACTGCGTTTTGCCGTTACCCAGATGGTCGAGGATGCCCATGAGCGAATACTCCCTGTTCACTTCCGAGTCCGTGTCCGAAGGACATCCGGACAAGATCGCCGACCAGATTTCCGATGCGGTGCTGGATGCGATCATCGCCCGGGACAAGCACGCTCGCGTGGCCTGCGAGACACTGGTCAAGACCGGCGTGGCGATCGTCGCCGGCGAGATCACCACATCGGCCTGGGTCGATCTCGAGGCGCTGGTGCGCGAGGTCATCACCGGTATCGGCTACACCTCCTCCGAGGTGGGCTTCGATGGCGAAACCTGCGGGGTGCTCAATCTGATCGGCAAGCAGAGCGTGGACATCGCCCAGGGCGTCGATCGTATCAAGCCCGAGGATCAGGGTGCCGGTGACCAGGGCTTGATGTTCGGCTATGCCACCAACGAGACCGCCTCCTTCATGCCGGCGCCGATCCATTACGCCCATCGACTGGTGGAGCGTCAGGCCGAGCTGCGCAAGCATGGTCTCCTGCCCTGGCTGCGCCCGGATGCCAAGAGCCAGATTACTTTCCGCTATGACGAAGCCGGCATGCCCAGCGGCGTCGAAGCGGTGGTGCTTTCGACCCAGCATGACCCGGACATCGACCCGGAAGAGCTGCGCAAGATGGTCAAGCACGAGATCATCGAGCAGGTGATCCCCGCGGAGTGGTTGACCGAGTCCACCCAGTACCACATCAACCCCACCGGCAAGTTCGTCATCGGTGGGCCGGTTGGCGACTGCGGCCTGACCGGGCGCAAGATCATCGTCGACACCTATGGCGGCATGGCGCGCCACGGTGGCGGCGCGTTTTCCGGCAAGGACCCCTCCAAGGTCGATCGCAGCGCCGCCTATGCAGGCCGCTACGTGGCCAAGAACATCGTCGCTGCGGGCCTGGCCGACAAGTGCGAAATCCAGGTTTCCTACGCCATCGGCGTGGCCCAGCCTACCTCGGTGTCCATCAACACCTTTGGTACCGGCAAGGTGGATGAGGCGCGTATCATCGAATTGGTGCGCGAGCACTTCGACCTGCGCCCCTTTGCCATCACCCGTATGCTCGACCTGCTCCACCCCATGTATCAGCTCACCGCGGCCTACGGTCATTTCGGCCGTGAGCCCTTCGAGACCTCCTACAGCTGGAAGGACGACACGGGGCAGGAGCAGACGGAGACCTTCACGGCCTTTCCCTGGGAGCGGGTCGATCGTGCCCAGGCGCTGCGGCAGGCCGCCGGCCTGTAATCACTGCCTGCAGCCATACTTGCGCTGATGACTGACGCCCGGCTTCGAGCCGGGCGTTTGCGTCGTGTGCCGCAGGACTCCTGGTGCTAGCGTGAAAGGGATGATTTGGCATTGGGCCCCCCGCTGGGCCTATAGTGAGGGTCACCGATTTCATTCGACGAGGTGACGCATGAACCAGGCCGCCGTTTCTGCCCTGAACGCTCAGGACTACAAGGTCGCCGATATCGCGCTGGCCGACTGGGGGCGTCGCGAGATTCGCATCGCCGAGACCGAGATGCCTGCACTGATGGCGATCCGCAGGAAATACCATGCAGAGCAGCCGCTGGCGGGAGCCCGTATCGCCGGATGCATCCACATGACCATCCAGACGGCGGTGCTGATCGAAACCCTGATCGACCTGGGGGCTTCGGTTCGCTGGTCCTCGTGCAATATCTTCTCTACACAGGATCATGCTGCCGCCGCCATTGCCGCCGCCGGCATCCCGGTGTTCGCCTGGAAGGGCGAGACGGAGGAGGAGTTCTGGTGGTGCATCGAGCAGACCGTGGAAGGCCCCGACGACTGGCGACCCAACATGGTGCTGGACGACGGCGGTGACCTCACGGCACTGATGCACGAGAAGCGACCTGAGCTGCTGGCCGAGGTTCATGGTATCTCGGAGGAGACCACCACCGGCGTCCATCGGCTTCAGGAGATGTTGCGCGACGGCTTGCTCAAGGTGCCGGCGATCAACGTCAACGATGCCGTGACCAAGTCGAAGAACGACAACAAGTATGGCTGCCGCCATTCGCTCAACGATGCGATCAAGCGCGGCCTGGACCACCTGCTGGCCGGCAAGCAGGCGCTGGTGGTGGGCTACGGCGACGTGGGCAAGGGCTCGGCGGCGTCGCTGCGCCAGGAGGGGATGATCGTCAAGGTCTCCGAGATCGACCCGATCTGTGCCATGCAGGCGTGCATGGACGGCTTTGAAGTGGTGTCGCCCTATGTGGATGGCGTCAATCGTGGGCGTGACAGCATCGATCGAGCACTGCTGGGTCGAATCGACCTGGTAGTGACCTGCACCGGCAATATCCGGGCCTGCGATGCCGACATGCTCGAGGCGCTCAAGGCCGGCGCCGTGGTCTGCAATATCGGCCACTTCGACAACGAGATCGATACCGGCTACATGCGTCGCCACTGGCACTGGGAGGAGATCAAGCCTCAGGTGCACAAGGTCTACCGCGACAGCAAGCCGGGCAGCTTCGACCCGGCAAGCAGCGACTACCTGCTGCTGCTCTCCGAAGGCCGCCTGGTGAACCTGGGCAACGCCACGGGCCACCCCTCGCGGATCATGGACGGCTCCTTCGCCAATCAGGTGCTGGCGCAGATCCATCTCTTCGAGCGGCGCTTCGCCGACCTGCCCGAGGCGGAGCGGCGCGACGGCCTGGAAGTCACCGTGCTGCCGCGTCATCTCGACGAAGAGGTGGCCCGCTACATGGTCGAGGGCTTCGGCGGGGTGCTCACGCGCCAGTCCGAGGGCCAGGCCGAGTACACCGGGGTGCCGGTGGAGGGGCCGTTCAAGCCCGACACCTATCGCTACTAGCCATCGACGAAGGCGAGGAAGCGTCCGGCAACCAGGGCGGAGAGCCACAGGCCAAGTGACAGTGCGCCGCTGATACGCAGCCGTAGCGCCGTTGCCTTGGCCAGCCCCGGCCCCAGGTTGAGCAGCAGGGCATTGGCGATCGCCAGGCCGATCAGTCCCAGCTTGAGCTGGAAGAGCGGCATGCCGGCATAGCCGGTGGGGTCGGCGAGAAACAGCATGCCACCCATGGCGATGGCCAGCAGCAGCCCGCCGATAGCCACCGGCTGCAGCAACCGGGCCAGTGCGCAAAGCGGGAGGTCGCGGCGCCACCCCATCAGGCGCAGGTCGAGGGCAGCGATGGCGCCGATCATCAGGCCAATACCCAGCACATGCAGAGCGTTGACCGCGGCATAGCCCCACCGCGACAGGCGCATCCACTCGGCCAGCGGGGTCGCCGCAAGCCGAGTCAGCAGCTCTTCCATCGTGCTTAGATGCGCCCGGGGTAGAGGACGTAGTGCTCTTCGCCGATCCACAGCTGCTCGGCCTTGAGCAGCCGTTCAGCGGCATGTTCGCCGGACACGCGCAGGGTCACCCCTTCGGCCAGGTCGCCCTCTTCCAGGCCGGCGCGCTCGTTGCGCCAGGGCTGCCCCACCTCTACCGTCCACTCCTCCCCGTCGACGTCCAGGGTCAGCTCGCCGTGGGGATTGCCCAGGCGTACCCAGGTGATGGTGCCGCTGAGTTCGATGGTCTCGCCACCGATCCAGCCATGGTGTGCCTGGGCAGGGCTTACGAACAGCAGCAGGGCGCACAACAGGGCGCCCCAACCGACTCCTGATAGCCGTGACATGGTCCTCTCCTTCCTGTGCAGGGGTTTCCTTACAGGCTAGCCATGCCGGCATGGGTTGCAAGACGGCTGATGGGTGGGCAGCCCTATTTCACCCCAGCCCGGTCAGGCGTATCAGGCCCTCCAGGTAGAAGGGAATCAGCAACGGTGCCGCCAGGGTGGTCAGCAGCACCGCAATGGCCCCCTTTTCCGGCCGGATGCCCAGTTCCATGGCGACCACCACCACGTTGGCGGCCATGGGCACTACCCCCACCAGCAGCAGGGCCATGGCCAGCTCGATCGGCAGTGAAAAGAACGCCTGCAAACCGAGCACGGCCAGCAGTGCGACCAGGGGCCAAAGGCCGAAACGCACCGCCACGCAGGCGCTGATGAAGCGGCCGTCGAATTCCCTTACCGATACGCGGCTCAGGGTCATGCCGATGATCATCATGCCCAGCAGAGTATAAGTAGCCGGGAACACGGCGAGCCCGTCCATCACCGCGACAGGTACCGTCAGCCCCAGGCCGCTGAACAGCAGCGCGGCGAGGAAGGCGTAGATCAGCGGCAGCCGAGTAATCTTGATCAGGCTCTGGCGGACCGTAAACTGCCCACGGGCGCTGAGGTAGAAGCCCACCGTGAACTCGTAGAGGGTGACCCCGAGAACACAGAACAGGTAGAGGGTCACGCCTTCGGGGGGCAGCAGGACCATGGCGACCGGCAGGCCAAAGTAGCCGGTGTTGCCGGTGCCGGCCGAAAAGGCCAGCAGGGCGCTCTCCTGGGCGGGGAGGAAGCGCTTGCCCACCTGATTGACGAGGATAGCCATCAGACTGGCCAGCGCGAACAGTGCCAGGGTCAGAAGCAGGTATCCCGGTGTCGGGCCGCCGAGTGTGAGCCCGCGAAAGAAGGTCAGCGGGGCGATGAGGTAGATCAGCAGCGTGGCGATGGGGCGTGGGTCCACGGCCAGGTGTCGCGCCGCCAGCCAGCCCAGGCCGACGAAGGCCAGCAGTGTCCAGAGAGGGCCCATCAGGGCGCCGGGGTCGATCATCGTCCTTGCCAATCCCTTGCCGAAAGCAGCCATGATGCCTGCCATCTTCACTGTTGTCAGCGTGGAGTCTCTACCGCAGCGCTCAACATGACCGTTGCTAATGCATAGGTGCGGAAACTTTCATTGGTCACCCCGGGGGCGTGTCGGCAAAATGGTGAGCCTGGACTCGCACCAGAGTGAACAATACATCGTGGCGCGGCCCATTCTGGCCTCGCCGGCTAACGAAGAGAGAGTGACCGATGAGCACGCAGGCACACCCGCTGGGTATCAGCTACGAATTCTTTCCGCCCAATACCGACCTTGGGCGGGAGAAGCTGATGGGCGTGCGCGATGCCCTTGCCGAACGCAACCCGCGCTTCTTCTCGGTGACCTACGGCGCCGGCGGTTCCACTCAGGCTCGCACCCTCAATACCGTGCAGACCGTGCGCGAGTCGGGCATCACCACCGCCCCGCATCTCTCCTGTATCGGCAGCGAGAAAGCCCAGCTGCGTGACCTGCTGCATCGCTATCGTGAGCAGGGCATCGACAGCCTGGTGGCGCTGAGGGGGGATCTTCCCTCAGGCATGGGCGGCATCGGCGAGCTGCGCTACGCCAACGAGCTCGTCGAGTTCATCCGTGAGGAGACCGGCGATCACTTCGAGATCGCAGTGGCGGCCTATCCGGAGTCACACCCCCAGGCGCCCAGTTTCGAGAAGGATCTGGAGAACTTCGTGCGCAAGATGCAGGCGGGCGCCAACCTCGCCGTCACCCAGTATTTTTTCACCGCCGATGCCTATTTCCACTTCGTGGATCGGGCGCGTTCGCTGGGCGTCGAGGCGCCCATTATCCCGGGCATCATGCCGATCACGAACTACACCAAGCTGGCACGCTTTTCCGACGCCTGCGGCGCAGAGATCCCGCGCTGGATTCGCAAGCAGCTCGAGGCCTATGGCGATGACAGCGCATCCATCGCGGCCTTCGGCGAGGAAGTGGTTTCACGGCTGTGCCAGCGCCTGCTGGACGGCGGGGCACCGGGCCTGCACTTCTACACGCTCAACCAGGCGGCGCCCTGTCTGCGTATCCTCGATAATTTGAGTTGAGGTACTGGCTGGCTGTCATTGCAGCGTCTAGCTTGATCCATGCATGTCCATGGAATCAGGAACAGGAGACGCTAGATGCGCAATGCCATTCTACCGGGAGTCGCTGCCGCCTCCCTTCTGCTGGCCGTCAGTGCCAGCCACGCCGATGAGCGACATGACGTCGAGATGCATCTGGTCAGCACCGATGGTATCGAGGAGGCCATCGGTACCATCACGCTGGAAGAGAGCCACGATGGCCTGCTGCTTACGCCCGACTTGAGGGGGCTGCCCCCGGGTGTCCTCGGCTTTCACGTGCATGAGCATGCCAGCTGCGAGCCAAGCGAGAACGATGATGGCGAGATGACCGCGGCCGGCGAGGCGGGCGGGCACTATGATCCCGACGATATCGATACCCATCAGGGCCCCTATGGCGACGGCCACCTGGGTGATCTGCCGGTACTGGTCGTCAATGAGGAGGGTGAAGCCACCCTGCCGGTGCTGGCGCCGCGACTCAGCCTGGACCACATGGACGGGCGCAGCCTGATGATCCATGTAGGTGGCGACACCTACTCGGACGAGCCTCACCTTGGCGGTGGTGGTGATCGCATGGCCTGCGGCACGGTCGAGTTCTGACGGCCGGCAGCATGACCACAGCAGACGGCCCCGCCTTGGCGGGGCCGTCTGCTGTGGTGCCGGGGGTCAGTCGGTGGTGTCCGTTGGTATTGCTTCGTCGATGGCGTCAGCGTCGGCGATGTCTGCCGATTCCTCCTCCGGGCGCATCTCCGGCGGCAGCATGGCAGTCGGTACCTCGAGGCCTTGCTCCTCGTAATAGCGCACCGCTCCGGGGTGGAACCAGAGCACGTCGTTCTTGTCCAGGTGTTCCGCCCTGGCTTCAGCCATCGCAGGGTGGATCGCCTCCATGGTTTCGCTGTCATCCAGTACCAGCTTCATCAACGCATAGACAAAGCTCTCGGGGAGGTCCTTGTGGCCGATGGCGAAGTTCCAGAAGGCCACTGACGCATGGGGAGCATCCATGGACGCGTAGGTATCGGCGGGGATCTCGAACGAGGCGACCGGGAAGGTCTCCATCAGCGTGGCCTGCTCGTCCTCGGTCAGCCCGAACATTTGCACATCATGGTTGCGCTCGAGGCGCTGGAAGGCGTGGATCGGCAGGCCGGCACAGAAGGCAAAGGCATCGCTGAGCCGCGACGGCAGGTAGTCCGCCAGGTGATTGGCCCCGGCATACTGCAGGTGGACGTCCTCGATGCCCAGTGCGTCCAGAAACTGTGGCCAGTAGGCGGCACAGGTGCCGCCCATGGGACCCACGCCGACCCGCTTGCCGCTCAGGTCCTCGATGCTCTCGATCCCCGAGTCGGCCATCGTCACCACATGGAAGGGTGTCTGGTACATGGGAAAGAGGGCGCGGACGTTGCGCATCTCTTCGCCGGGAGCGGCGACGCCCTCTCCGTCCCACAGCTCCCGGGCCGGACCCAGGGTAACCAGGCCCAGCTCCGCTTCTCCCGTATGGACCAGTGTCATGTTGTGGTAGGGCCCGCCGGTGGCCTGGGACAAGGCAAGTACGTCCAGCTTGTCGCTGATGTGGGTCACCAGGCCGTCGCCAACGACCTGATAGGTGCCGCCGAGGGAGGCGGTACCCAGGTGGACTCGCTCGGGCCAGTCGCCGTGCTCGTCGGAGAGGGCGTTGTCGGCCAGCAGAGTGCTGGCCAACAGGCTGCCAGCGGCAAGGAGGGGGAGGATCTTACACCGTAAGCTAGCCATGGCTTGCCTCCTGTGTTTGTGCGGTCTTGCTGACAAAACGGCCGGAGCGGCGGATGCCGCCCCGGCCGGGCTTGCTGGCGTTCGAGCTGAGGGCTCAGTCGAGTCGAGGACTCAGTTCGAGACGCCGGGCTTGGCCTTGAGGGCGGCGGCTTGCCACAGGAAGACCAGCCCCCCGATGCCCAGGCCGACCAGGTCGGTCATCCAGCCGCCGGCAATCATCGACAGCGCCGCCGCGAGCAGCAGGACGCGCTGAACGAGGTTGGCCACGCCGTTGAGGAACCAGCCCTGAACGGCGGCGGCCAGCAGGTAGATGCCGATTGCGGCAGTGATGGCAACGCGCAGGATCTGCATCCAGGTTCCGTCCATCAGCAGCGCCGGGCTGTAGAAGAACATGAAGGGCACGATGAAGGCGGCCAGGCCGAACTTGAAGGAGGTCATGGCCGTTTTCAGCGGATCCGTGTTGGCGATGGCCGCGGCGGCATAGCCCGCCAGTGCCACGGGTGGCGTTATCGCCGATAGCACCGCGTAGTAGAACACGAAGAAGTGGGCGACCAGCGGTGGAATGCCGATCTGCTGCAGGCCGGGGGCGACCACGGAGGCCGCGACGGCGTAGGCCGCGGTGGTGGGCATGCCCATGCCCAGCAGGATCGAGATACACATGGCGAAGAACAGCGCCAGCAGGTGGCTGGCATCGGCGATGCCAAGCAGCATGGAGGCGAAGCGGGCGCCGACCCCGGTCAGCGAGATGACACCGACGATGATGCCGGCACAGGCACAGACGGCGATCAGCGGTATGGCCATGCGGGCGCCCAGCGACAGTGCGTTGAGCAGTGCCTTGGGCCCCATCCAGTGCGGGGTGAACCAGGAGACGACGGCGGCGCTGACCATGGCCAGGGTACCGGCGCGAATCACCGAGTAGCCCATGAACAGGGTGCCGATCAGGATGATGATGGGCAGGAAGAGATAGACCTGCTTGACCAGTTTGCGGAACTGCGGGATCTCGTCCTTGCTCATGCCCTCCATGCCGTCGCGGCGTGCTTCCAGGTCGACCATCAGGTAGATGGAGAGGAAGTAGAGCGCGGCGGGAATCAGCGCGGCAACGGCAATCTCGGTATAGGGGATGCCGGTGATCTCGGCCATGATGAAGGCGCCGGCGCCCATGATCGGCGGCACGATCTGCCCACCGGTGGAGGCGGCCGCCTCGATACCGCCGGCACTGCGCGGATGGTAGCCCACCTTCTTCATCAGCGGGATTGTCAGCGAACCGGTGGCTACGACGTTACCGGCGGAGGTGCCGTTGATCATGCCCATCAGGCCGGAAGCGAAGACTGCCACCTTGGCCGGGCCACCCCTGGCGCGGCCGGCAGCGGCGAAGGCAAAGTTGATGAAATAGTCACCCACCTTGGAGGCCTGCAAAAAGGCGGCAAAGGTGATGAAGAGAATAATGTACGTCGACGATACGGCGGTGGTTGGGCCGAGGATGCCGTTGTCGGTGTAGAGATAGGTGAAGAAACGTGACGCCGAGTAACCGCGATGCTCGAGAAGGCCCGGCAGGTAGGGTCCGGCAAAGGCATAGATCAGGAAGACACCGGTTATGATGATCAGAGCGAGGCCTGCCACGCGACGGGTCAGTTCCATGATCAGGGCCACGCCCACGGCGGCGATCATGAATTCGGTCTGGCCGGCAAACGGGGTGCCAGCGGCCATGCGCCAGCGATTGAGCACGAGAACCAGATAGGCGGCAACGAGGATCGAAGCGACGATCAAAATGGCATCGGCCCAGTGGATGGAGCGGCTGGAGCTCCGCCAGACCCAGCTGCTGACCAGGGCAATGGTGGTGGCGAATACCAGCGACCAGCTCAGGTGTACGACCAGCCAGTTGGCGGGCGGTGTGCCGGTTTCACGCATATACCAGGCATAGAGAATCGTGAAGGTGGCATAAGTAATGGCAGCCGCCGCGGGAATCAGGGCAAACCACTCGAGGCGATTGATGCGTACCTGTTCGGGGCTGCGATCCAGGGTCATGGCCGCGGTGATGGCGAAGCCGACGGCGAGGCCGCCTGCCACGTGAATGATGCGAAATGTCCAGGTCTCGATGGGAGAGACATTGAGCGCATAGAGGTGCATGGCCGTGAACAGCACACAGGCGGCGAAGACCGTCTGGCCGACGAGGCCGGAGAGTACCCGCTCATTATGTGCGATGGGAATGTCAGCGACCCCATCTGTGCCAATCTTGGTGGCGGCTTCGTTGGGTTGGGTTTCGTGAGTCATGCCGGAGTGCCTAGAAGGTTACGGAGGCCTGCCTAGGGGCGAGGCGTTGACGCCGGCCCTAAGGCCGGCGTCGTTGGTGCGTTGAGTGAACTCAGCCGCGCAGGTCTTCCGGGATGTCGTAGCCGTTCTCTTCGAACCAGCGCACAGCACCCGGATGCCAGGGCAGGAAGGTGTTGTGCTCGAAGTTCTCGGGCACGGTCTCACGCGCGGCACCGTGGATCTGCTGCATGCGCTCCTGGTTCTCCATCACGGTCTTGGTCACTTCATAGACCAGCGACTCCGGCATGTCCTTATGAGTGATGGCGAAGTTCCAGATCGAGACGGCCGGCAGGTCTTCTTCCAGGCTGTTGTAGACGGATGCCGGAATCGCCGCAGGCGACAGCTCGGGATAGTCGCCCAGGAACTGTCCCATCTCGTCTTCGGAGAAGGAGAAGATGTTGACGTTGGCCTGGGCTTCGAGCTGGCTGAAGGCGGAGATCGGCACGCCGGCAGCGAAGGCAAAGGCATCGATCAGGCCATCCTGAAGCTGGCCTGCCTGGTCGGAGGCGCCACCGTTACGGGTGTCGACGTCGAGGCCGAGCTTGTCGAACAGCTGCGGGTAGTACATGTCCGACGTACCGCCGGCCGGGCCTACGCCCACGGTCTTGCCGTCCAGATCTGAGACGGAAGTGATGTTGGAGCCTTGCAGGGTGATGATCTGCAGGGTGGTCTGGTACATCGGGAAGACGGCACGGATGTCGGTGTGCTCGACACCCGGCGCCAGCTCGCTCTCACCGATCCAGGCCTGGTAGGCCGGGCCCATGGTGACCATGCCGAAGTCGTGCTCACCCATCTGGACCAGAGTGGCATTCTGCACCGGGCCGCCGGTCACTTCCGCGCCGAAGGAGACGCCGATGGCGTCACCAACCATGTTGGCCCAGCCTGACCCGTAAATGTAGTAGGTGCCGCCCTGGCTGGCGGTACCCACGGTCAGGCTGCGGGGCCAGTCTTCGCGGTCATCGGCCTGGACGCCGGTTGCTACCAGAGCGGCGCTCAAGCAGGAGGTTACGATCAGCTTGGATGCTGCGTTTCGCATGGTGTCACTCCAATCGAGTTGTCGTTATGAGAGCGTTACGCATTCGTGAAGAGAACGAACGCTCGAGAAATCTGGCGTACAACACCCAGTATAGGCAATCGGCATGCCTTGAGAAGGAAAATGCCATTCGCTCAAGAACTTGTGAAAAGTCTTGTCGACTAAGGTCGAAAGCGGTGGCAGTCGCTTTGGCTGGGAAATCGCACGGGTAGGGTAGGGAAGTGTGCGGATATTCACACACACTACCTTGTCGGATCGGGGGGCGAGTGGATCAGTGCGGCAATCAGCCGGCTCGCTTGGTGCAGGTCGTTCATCAGCGTCGAGGCAAGCCATGGATCCAGCCGTTGCTGGCGGAGTCGCTCGGCCAGCTCATGCTGCCAGCGGTAGCGAACGGCCTGTACCGGGTCGCCGATATCTGAAGCCTCGGGCGCTTCGGCCAGCCTGTTCAGGCCAAGGGCAAGGGCGAGGCGGAGCTCGTCATGGGCTTCTCGAAGGGGACTGGTACTCGCCGAATGGCGCAGCAGACTTCTCTGCAACACCTCGCCGAAGCGTACTGCCTCCACCATACGCAGTGCCTGGTCCCGAAGGTTGTCCAGATGTGTCTGCTGCTTGTCGGTAAGGGGCGTATCGATTTGTGAATGAAAGGCGAGTATTTCGGCCAGAAGCGGCTTGATCCGCTCCTGGTAGCGGGCATTGACTGCAGGCCAGGTGTCGGGGTCGATACGTGCCTCGACGGCTTCACGCTGCGGTGGGTGGCCGATGACATCGGCGCTGGGCATCAGGATGGCGGTGCAGAGGAGATGATAGGCGCGACGATTGAGGCGCTGACACTCCTGCTCCATGGCGGCTGTGGCGGTATCGGCGTGCTCCAGTGCGGCCTTGTCGAGATAGCGGGCCTGGGCGGGGGGCAGGCGAGTCGGCTCCGGAAAGCGACGCTCCAGCGTACTCGCCAGGCGGGGAATCAGCGGCAGCATCACCGCGATACCCAGCAGATTGAAAAGCGTATGGAAAAGCGCCAGCTTGAGTGGCCAGGCCGTGTCTGTCATCCCGATGACTGTCGCAATGCCATCGACCAGCCAGGCAAGGGGCATCAGGAGCAGCAGCGCGATGGCGGCAGTGACAAGGTTGAAGACCACATGGGCGCCCGCCAGGCGGCGCGCGGCTGCCCCGGCGGCCAAGGCGCCAAGTACCGCTGTTACCGTGGTCCCCACATTGGCACCAATGGCAATGGCCAGGGCCGGCAGATAGGGAAGCTGCCCCGAGGCGAGGGCGGTCAGGGTCAGCAGCAGGGTGGCATGGCTTGACTGCATGACCACGGTGGCGATGATGCCGAACAACACGAAAAGTGGCCAGTGCCACAGCTGGTCCCCACCCAGGCCGTCGAGCCTGAGCCCGTCCTGCCAGGTTTCGAAGCCCAGTTTCATGAAATCGATGCCCAGGAAAAGCAGCCCGATACCCAGCACCAGGCCGGCAATGCCGGAAAGAACCCCGCGTGAGAGACGGCTACCGAGCAGCCCGAGCGCCAGCAGTGGCATGGCGTAGTGAGCCAGGTCAAAGCGCAGACCGGCGCTGGCGATGAGCCAGGCGCCGGTGGTGGTGCCCAGGTTTGCGCCGAACAGCAGGGCAATCGCACCGGCCAGGGTTATCAGCCCTGCGCTGACGAAGGACATGGCGAGCAGCGTGATCAGCGAACTGGACTGTACCAGAGCCGTGGCTAGCGCGCCCATGCCAATGGCTCGCGCGGGGCTTCGGGTGGCGCTGTGCAGCCAGCGATCGAGCGTGCCGCCGGAGAGTCGCTTGACCCCTTCTTCCAAATGGGACATGCCCCACAGGAACAGGCCAAGCCCTGCCGCCAGGGTGGCAAGATCAGGTCGTGCCAGCAGCAGTGCCGTTGCCGCGAATAGCCCGAACAGCGCCAGGCGGCGGCGCATTTCCCCGGGTAGAGCTCCCTTGGCTGCTGCGTCCCTGCGAGGCACGATCAGCGCCCTTTGGGATCGAGAATCCTGACAGTCTGAATGTTGTCGTTGCGCTGTTCCTCACGCTCCCGGTTGACCCGGGTTTCCAGCTCGTCGTGGGCATCGTCCGCGATGGCGGCCTGCTCGAAGAAGTCGCAGTTGACGCAGTCGCGATAGCGAATGCCGTTCTGCTCCCAGGCGCGGATGCGGTCCATCTCGGCGCAGCGAGGGCAGATGGCGCCGGCGATAAAGCGTTTCTGAACGGCCATGGAAACTCCCGTATGTCAGCCAACGGGGCGGACATGCCCCGATGGCGGTCGATGATACCCGAGTGGCGTGGTATCGGGTCAGGCGGCATGAATTCCGCTATGACGCAGCAGCGGCTCAACGCTGGGTTCGCGGCCCCGGAACGCCCGGAACAGCTCGGCGGCATCCCGGGCGCCACCCTGCTCGAGAATCTCGTGGCGGAAACGCTGGCCGGTCTCGGGATCGAAGATCCCGGCTTCCTCGAAGGCGCTCCAGGCATCGGCGGAGAGCACCTCGGCCCACTTGTAGCTGTAGTAGCCCGCCGCGTAGCCGCCGGCGAAGACATGGCTGAAACCGTTCTGGAAACGGTTGAAATCGGCCCGGGGTACCACCGAGACGGCGGCACGCACGTCGTCGAGCAGCGCCTGTACGTCGGCGGCCGTGGGGGCGGCCAGCTCATGATGCAGGCGCAGGTCGAACAGGGAGAACTCGAGCTGGCGCACCAGGCCCATGGCCGACTGGAAGTTCCTGGCGTCCTGCAGGCGCTCGAGCAGCTCGCTCGGCAGCGCTTCGCCGGTGTCGACATGACCGGCGATCAGGTCCAGCCCTTCGTGCTCCCAGCAGAAGTTCTCCATGAACTGGCTGGGAAGTTCCACGGCGTCCCATGCCACCCCGTTGATGCCGGAGATATCGGCTACGGTCTGACGGGTCAGCATATGATGCAGCCCATGCCCGAATTCGTGGAACAGGGTGGTGACCTCGTCATGGGTCAGCAGGGCGGGCCTGTCGCCCACCGGGCGGGTGAAGTTGCAGGTGAGGTAGGCCACCGGCAGCTGCAGGGAACCATCTTCACGACAGCGTCGCACCCGGCACTCGTCCATCCAGGCGCCGCCGCGCTTGCCTTCTCGGGCGTAAAGGTCGAGATAGAAGCCGGCGATGGCCTGGCCGTGCTCGAGGATCTGGAAGTAGCGAACTTCCGGGTGGTAGCGCGGGGCCGAGGCATCCTCCTGGAATGTCACGCCATAGAGACGCTCGACGACCCGGAACAGCCCGTCCACCACCCGGGGCGCCGGGAAGTAGGGACGCAGCTGCTCCTGGGAAATGGCGTGGCGCGCTTCGCGCAGCTTCTCGCTGGCATAGCCCACGTCCCACGGAGCCAGCTCGGTGATGCCCAGCTCGCTGCGGGCGAATTCAGCCAGCTCCTCGAACTCTTTGTGGGCCTGGGGCACCGCGCGCCTGGCCAGGTCGTTCAGGAAATCGATCGCCTGTTCTGGCGACTCGGCCATCTTGGTGGTCAGTGAGTAGTCGGCATAGGTGGCAAAGCCAAGCAATTCGGCCAGCTCGCGTCGCAGCCGCAGGGTCTCCTCGATAATCGGTGCGTTGTCGTATTTGCCGGCGTTGGGTCCCTGGTCGGAGGCGCGGGTGACGAAGGCCGTGTAGACCTCGCGGCGCAGCGATGCATCGTCGGCGAAGGTCAGCACCGGATAGAAGCTGGGAAAGTCCAGGGTGATGCGATAGCCGCGCGCATTCTTGGCCTCGGCGTTGGCGGCGAGCGTCGCCAGGGCGCTCTCCGGCAGGCCGGCCAGCTGGGCAGCGTCGTCGATGTCCTTGTGCCATGCCTGGGTGGCATCCAGCAGCTGGTTGGAGAAGGTGTTCGATAGTTCGGAGAGCCGCGACTTGATCTCACCGTAGCGACGCTTCTTCTCCACAGGGAGGTCGACGCCGGCGAGATGAAAGTCGCGCAGGGTATTGTCGATGCTGCGGCGCTGCCCTTCATCCAGCGAGTTCCAGTCAATGCCCTCCTTCAGCCCCTGCCAGGCCCGGAACAAGCCTTCGTGCTGGCCAAGCCAGGTGCTGTAGTCGGAAAGCTGGCCGAGGCAGGCCTGATACGCTTCGCGAAGCTCGGGTGTGTTCATGGTGCCATTGAGATGAGAGACCGGCGACCAGGCCCGGGAGAGGCGATCGTTGAGGGCCTCCAGGGGAGCGGCGAGGCTTTCCCAGGTCGGGCTCTTTTGCTCTGCCTGTGCAACCAGCGTCTCGATGGCTGCACGGTTTTCCGCAATCAGCTTTTCGATGGCGGGTGCCACATGGGCCGGGGCAATATCGGCAAAGGGTGGCAGGTCGTGGGAGTCGAGCAGCGGATTGTGGGACATGCACACCTCGTGGACAGGGCTGATGGTTGGTAGTCGTCAGGGTAAGACGTGATTGGCTTTAGATGCGGCCGGACAGGCTGGGTTTCAATGCATCATGGGGTATCGAGGGAGTTGGTGCCATCGAGCCGGCCTGATAGGCTTGCGGCCTTCACGAAGCAGAGGCCGACGGCATGAACGCAACCCTGGAGCGCTGGAGTACCCGGCGGGCCTTTATCCTGGCGGTGACCGGTGCAGCCGTAGGGCTCGGAAATATCTGGCGTTTTCCCTATATCACGGGTGAGAACGGTGGGGCCGCATTTCTGGTGCTCTATGTGGCATTCGTGCTGCTGCTGGGGCTGCCGGTGATGATGGCCGAGATCCTGGTCGGGCGCGCTGGCCGCCGTTCGCCGATGCAGTCGCTGGGGCATCTTGCCTCAGCTGCCGGTGCCAGCAGCCACTGGCGTTGGCTGGGGCTCTTCGGCGCCTTTACGGTGTTCTGCATTCTCTCGTTCTATTCGGTGGTATCGGGCTGGTCGATCGAGTTTCTGGTGGCATCGGTCAACGGCAGCTTCGTGGGGCGCAGCGCCGCCGAGATCGGGGCTGGCTTCGACGCCTTTCTTGCCGACCCACGGCGCATGACCTTCAATCACACGCTTTTCCTCTTCATGACCATGAGTGTGGTGGCCGCCGGCGTGGCCAAGGGGCTCGAGCGGCTCAACAATCTTCTGATGCCGCTGCTTTACCTGCTCCTTCTGCTGCTGGCCGGCTATGCGGCGACCACGGCAGGGTTCCGGCCGGCCCTGGCGTGGCTGTTTCAGCCCGACTTCGCAATGATAACGCCCCTCGTCGTGATGCATGCCATGGGTCACGCCTTCTTCACCCTGGCAGTGGGAGCCTGTGCATTGATGGCCTATGGTGCCTACATGCCCGAGCGGCAGAGCCTGCCCCGTGCCGCCGCCGCGGTGGCGACTCTCGATGTGGGCGTGGCTCTGCTGGCGGGTATTGCCATCTTCTCGGTGGTGTTCGCCCAGGGCATGGACCCCGCCGAGGGGCCGGGCCTGATGTTCGTGACGCTGCCGATTGCCTTCGCCGAACTGCCCTGGGGCGCGCTGTGGTTGAGCACCTTCTTCCTGCTGCTGCTGCTGGCGACCTGGACCTCGTCGATCAACCTGGCCGAGCCGATGGTCGCCACGCTGCAGGGCCTGGGACTCGGGCGCGGCCAGGCCGCCGCGGTCATCGGCGTGGCGGTGTGGCTGATGGGCCTGCTGTCGGTGCTGTCGTTCTCGACGCTGGCTGAATGGCGTCCGCTGGCGGGCATGAACGTCTTCGACCTGGTGACGACTATTCCCACCGAGATATTCCTGCCGGTGGGCGGCCTGCTGATAGCCGTCTTTGCGGCCTGGGTCATGCCGCAAGGGGCTGCCCGGGGTGCCCTGGGTGTCGGAGAGCCGGGCTTTCGCCTCTGGCTGGGGGTGGTACGCTGGGTATCGATTCCACTGACGGTCCTGGTGCTGGCTGCCGGGCTGCTATGACATGGCCGGCGAGCCGGCCAAAGGAGGCGAGATGCAAGCGGGAAACCCTATTCGCAGCTGGAAGGGCGTGACCCCGAGCCTGGGAGAGCGGGTCTATGTGGACCCGGCCAGCGTGGTGCTGGGCGACGTCGTGCTGGGCGATGACAGCTCGGTCTGGCCCATGACGGTCATCCGTGGCGACATGCACCGCATTCGTATCGGTGCGCGTACCAGCGTGCAGGATGGCAGCGTGCTGCATATCACCCATGCCAGCGACTTCAATCCCGATGGCTTTCCGCTCACCATCGGCGATGACGTGACCATCGGCCACAAGGCGGTCCTGCACGGGTGCACTCTGGGTAACCGCATTCTGGTGGGCATGGGGTCCATCGTCATGGATGGCGCCGTGGTCGAGGATGAGGTCATCATTGCCGCCGGGGCGCTGGTGACGCCAGGCAAGCGTCTGGAGAGCGGGCATGTGTATGCCGGCAATCCGGCCAGGGCGATGCGGCCGATCAAAGAGAGCGAACGTGCCTTCTTTCCCTATACCGCGGGCAACTACGTGAAGCTCAAGGATGAGTACCTGGCAGCACAGGAATAACCCTCTAACACGTTGTTTTTTCATGCCGAGCTGGGCGATAATCTGGTAATTTATCCAGTATTTCTTGTCCAAGGCTTCAGGGAGTCCGACCCGGCATGGCCGATTTTCGCACCCACCTCAGTGCCGCCGTGGGCGGCGGTGTCCTGCTGGCCGTCACCGGCTGGCAGGGCGGCCTCTGGACACCGGCCGAGGCACTGCCGCTGGCGGTACTGACCGCCTTCGGCGGCATCCTGCCGGATATCGATGCCGATCACTCCCACGCCGTGCGGCTGATCTTCAATACCATGGCCGTGCTGGCGGTGATGGTGGGCGTGCTATTGCTGCACGCTCGGCTGGAGCCGGGTGCGCTGCTGATGGTCTGCGGCGGGCTCTATATCGGGGTGCGCCATGTGCTGAGCCCGATCTTCAAGCGCTTCTCCGTGCACCGCGGGATCTGGCACTCGTTGCTGGCCGCCGTGCTGTGCGGACTGGCGACCAGCGTGGCCAGCTACCACTTCCTGGCCCAGGAGGGCCGGCTTGCCTGGGCCCAGGGGCTGGCGCTGGTGCTGGGCTATCTGATCCATCTGGCGCTGGACGAGCTCTATAGCGTGGATCTAACCGGGGCGCGGCTCAAGCGCTCCTTCGGCACGGCGCTCAAGCCGTTCGACTACCGCGCCCCTCGCAACTCTCTCCTCATGCTGCTGCTGGTGGCCGGCATGGTGCCCTGGCTGCCGCCCTGGTCGGTATTGGGCGAGCTGGTCGCTCAGGGCTTGACCTTCTGGCGGTAGTCCTCGGCCTTGAGCCCGTATTTCTTCAGCTTGTCATAGAGAGTCTTGCGCGGCAGGCCCAGGTGTTCGCAGACGTCATTGATACGTCCGCGGTGGCTGGCCAGCGACTGGCTGATGAGACTCTTCTCGAATAGCTCGACCTGCTGCGGCAGGGCCAGGTCGGCACCGGCGGTCTCGACGCCCTCGAGCAGGGCGTCGAGGCGATAGTCGAAGGCCGAGCCCAGCAGCACATAGCGCTCGGCCAGGTTGCGCAGCTCGCGGACGTTGCCGGGCCAGTCATGGGCCATCAGCGCCGAGACGCCACGTGCGTCAAGGGGCGGCGCCTCCAGGCCGCTGCGATTGGCCGCGACCACGGCGAAGTGCTGGAAGAGCAGCGGGATATCCTCGCGGCGATCCCGCAGCGGCGGAATCGGCAGGGTGACCACATTGAGGCGGTAGTAGAGGTCCTCGCGGAACTGGCCCTCCTCGGCGGCGACCTTGAGGTCGACCTTGGTGGCGGCAATGACCCGGATATCCAACGGCACCGGTTCATTGGCGCCCAGCCGTTCGACACAGCGCTCCTGCAGCACACGCAGCAGCTTGACCTGCAGCGCCAGGGGCATGGACTCGATCTCGTCGAGGAAGACGGTGCCGCCGTTGGCATGTTCGAACTTGCCGATACGGCGCTCCACGGCGCCGGTGAATGCCCCCTTCTCGTGACCGAACAGTTCCGACTCGATGATGCTTTCCGGTACCGCCCCACAGTTGATGGCGACGAACGGGTGTCCGCCGCGTGGGCTGCGCTCATGGATGGCGCGAGCCACCAGGTCCTTGCCGGTACCGGTTTCGCCGAACAGCAGAACGTCTGTCTGGACCTGGCCGATACGCTGGATCATGGAGGCCAGGCGCTGGATGGCCAGGGTGCGCCCCACCAGGCGCGGGCCTGGAGCGGCCTGCTGCGCTTCCAGCTCGGCCTTGAGCCGGCGGTTCTCCAGGCTCAGGCGGCGCTTGTCGACGCCGCGGCGCACCATCTCCACCAGGCGCTCGCCGGCAAAGGGTTTTTCCAGGAAGTCCCAGGCGCCTTCCCGCATCGCCTCCACGGCGGTGGAAATGTCACCGTGGCCGGTGATCAGGATGACTGGCAGGTCGGGGTCGCGCAGGCGTACCTCTTTCAGCAGGGCCATGCCGTCCATCCCGGGCATGCGTATATCACTGACGATGACGCCGGGAAAATCGGGCATGAGCTTTTCCAGAGCGCTCTCCGCGCTGGAGTGAGGCTCGGGCAGGTAGCCGGCCAGCTCCAGGGTCTGGCCGGCTGTGATGCGCAAATGGGGTTCATCATCGACGATCAGTACCGGTGCGGCCGCCGGGTCATGCATGGGAGGTTGGCTCCTGGGTCTGTGCGAGGCGGGATCTCTCGGGATCGCCGTCACGGGTCAGGGTAATGGTAAAGAGGGCGCCGGCACCAGTGAGGTTGGCGGCATTGAGCCGCCCCCCCAGGTCGTCGATGATGCGTGACGATATCGAAAGCCCTAGCCCCAGTCCGCTACCGGGTGTCTTGGTGGTGAAGAAGGGCTCGAAGATGCGTGACAGGTGCTCCTCGGGTATGCCCGGCCCGTTGTCGGCAACGCTGATACGCACGTGGCGGTCGTCGGCATCGATAGCGAGAGTCAGCTTTGGTTCTGGGGTGTCGGCCATGGCCTGCAGGGCATTGCCGATCAGGTTGACCAGCACCTGCTCGAGGCGGACCAGATCGGCATGGACCCAGATCGCTTCATCAGTCCAGTGACGTATGATCTCCACCTCGCTGCTGCGCAGCCGTGCCTGGTAGAGGCGCAGCGCATAGTCAATACAGGCCTGTACCGAAACGGCGGTCATGGCGCCGCCGCTCTTGCGCGAAAACTGGCGCAGCTGGGCGCTGATCTCCGCCATGCGTTCGGTGAGCTCGACGACCTGAGCCAGGTTGGCATCGGCGGCATCCTGTCGGCTGCGGGCGAGGAAGGCCCTGGCGTTCTCTGCATAGGCGCGGATGGCAGCCAGTGGCTGGTTGAGCTCATGGTTGATACCGGCGGCAAGCTGGCCGAGGACGGCGAGCTTGGCCGCCTGGATCAGCTCATCCTGGGTCTGGCGCAGGCTCTCCTCGGCCCGACGGCGCTCCTCGATCTCGTCGGAGAGCAGGCGGTTGGTTTCCACCAGGTCACGGGTGCGGTGTTCCACATTGCGCTCGAGTTCGTCCCTGGCGCGGGCAAGGGTGCGGCGTTCGCGTTCGGCGAACAGCTCACGCTCGCGACGCAGCCTGAGACGTTGCCAGCCGACACCGCCGGCCAGCACGACCACGCCATAGAGGCCCCCGGCAAGCAGCGCGGCCAGCCACTGCGCATTGTTTACCGGGTCGAGCGGCTTGAGAATATGCATGTTCCAGCCGAGCTCCTCCATATGCCGGGTCAGGCCAAGATAGTTGCCTTCGGCCAGGGGGCCATCGGCGAACCGTACCAGGCGACTCCCGTCTTCCCGGTATTCGTATGCCTCGATGCCCGACGGGGAGAGCGGCTCGTCAGCATAGCGCCGGGTGGCAAGCAGAGACTGGTGCTCCTGTTCGGAGAGAGGGTAGAGCGCAGTCATCTGCAGTTCGGGCCGGCTGGCCATGAAGATGATGTTATCCGCATCGGTGACCAGCAGTTCGGCGTCCTGCTCTGCCCAGCCCTCCTCGACAGCATCGAGGAGTACCTTGATGACCATCACCCCATAGGGCTGGGCATCCGGGGCCGTATCATCGAGCCATACCGGGGCCGAAAAGTAGTAGCCTCGCTCCAGTGACTGGGTGCCAAGACCGAAGAAGCGGCCGCGCTGGCCTTCGATGGCGTCCTGGTAATAGCTGCGGAAGGCGTAGTTGTGGCCAATGAAGGTGTTTTCCAGATGCCAGTTGCTGGCTGCCAGCGTCGTGCCCATGCGATCCAGCAGGTAGACGTCGGAGACATCGGCGATGGCGCGGAACTGGTCCAGCAGCAGGTTCAGCGGCATGGGATTCTGGTTCCAGTGGTTGGCCAGGAATCGCCTTACCATTTCGCGGGAAGCCAGCAATTGAGGGAGATAGTCATGTCGCGTCAGGTGGCCTTCCAGGCCAGAGGCAGAGAGGCGCAGCTCATTCTCGGCCTCTCGGACCATGTTCTGCAGGACCTGCTCGCGGGCGGTCTGGGATGCCTGCCACACGACGATGACCAGGCCCAGCGGTATCAGCAGCAGCAACAGTCGGCGCAGGGAGCGAGAAATTCTCGGTGGGCGATGCGGACCTTTCAAACGGGAGTGTCCTCAGCTCGGGATTTCGGGTAGTGCCTGGGCACGTCGCAGGGCCCGCTGGGCCCGAGTCTCGGCACGCTCCATTTCCAGCAACTCCTCCTCGACGAAGACCAGATGCTCATGGGCACGAGCTCGTGCGTCTTCGGCCCGGCCTTCGAGTATGGCATCCAGCAGGGCACGGTGCTGTTTCATCAGCAACGGACGAGATTGGGGTTTTTCGAACAGGTGGGCCAGGTTGTCGACGATGCTCTTTTCCAGCAGGTGAAAGATACCGCGAATGGTATGCAGCAGCAGCACATTGTGGCCCGCTTCCGCGATCGCCAGATGGAAGGCTGCATCGGCCTTGGCTTCAAGTGCCGGGTTGCGGCCAGCGAAACAGGCTTCCAGCTCGTCGAATCGCTTGATCAACATGGCCTTGTCGGCTGGCGTGGAGCGCAAGGCGGCATAGTAGGCCGATATGCCCTCCATGGCATCGCGAAATTCCAGCAGGTCCAGATGGAATTCCTGATGGCGGGAGAGCATGTCCAGGAGGGGGTCGCTGTAGCCGCTGTTGAGTTCGCGGGTCACGAAGGTGCCGCCACCCTGGCGGCTGGTCAAAAGTCCGCGAGTGGCCAGTTTCTGAATGGCCTCGCGCAGCGACGGGCGGGAGACACCGAAGCGCTCGGCGAGCTCCCGTTCCGGCGGGAGCCGCTGCCCCGGCTTGAGGCTACCCTCGAGAATCATGGCTTCGAGACGTTCGGTGATAACATCGGCCAGTTTGGGTTGGCGAACGGTATGGTAGGACATGCAGGTTTTCCTGGCGGGCGACTATAATTGGTCTGACCAATATTGGCGCGATTGACGCTACGATGCAATCAGAATAAGGCACAGAAATCTGGCTAACTATCATAGGCTTGCTGTAGTTCAATTAATGACATCGACCAAAGTATAGTCTTTTCGGCACGGCAAAACGCGGCGTGTCGTTTGACACTGTGTAAGCCGAGCCCTAATGTGCCTTTTTCTCACTCGGTAAATTGGTATTACCAATTTACCGAGTGAAGAGAAGCAAAGCAAACTCTGTGCGAAGTTTCGACGTCATCCAAAGACAATAAACAGTTGTGTGACACAGCAATTCCTACCGCAGTCCGCAGCATGGCGCGGGCCGACCGTGAGGGCACCTCATGACGCCAGTCAAGCTCTATCCCCCCAAGTCAGAAAAGGTCTACTTCTTCGGCACCTGTCTCGTCGATATGTTCTACCCCGAAGCGGGTCTGGATGGCATTCGCCTGCTGGAGCGCGAAGGCATCGAGGTACTCTTTCCCGAAGACCAGACCTGCTGCGGACAGCCGGCCTACACCTCCGGCTACCAGAGCGAGGCTCGTGCCGTGGCGGCGGCACAGCTCAAGTTATTCCCGGAGCCCTGGCCGATCATCGTTCCTTCGGGATCCTGCGGTGGCATGATGCGGACCCATTATTCGCAGCTGTTTGCCGGTACCGATCAGGAGTCACTGGCCGGTGAGGTCGCGGGCCGGGTGTATGAACTCACGGAATACCTGGTTCATGTCTGCCATCTCCAGCTCGACGATCGTGGTCGGGCCGAAACGGTGGCGATGCATACTTCCTGCAGTGCGCGACGAGAGATGGGGCTGGCCGAGACAGGACCGATGCTGCTGGCCAGGCTTGGCCAGGTCAAGCTGGTGGAGCAGGAGCGGGCTGCCGAATGCTGTGGTTTCGGCGGTACCTTTGCCGTTCGTCATCCCGAAGTCTCTGCCGCCATGGTGGAAGACAAGGTCCAGGCCATCGAAGCGACGGGCGCCAGCCACTTCGTCTCGTCCGACTGCGGCTGCCTGATGAACATCAACGGCCGCTTCGAACACCAGAAGAAGGCGATCCAGGGCGAGCATATCGCCAGCTACCTGTGGCGGAGAACCTCATGAGCGTCGAGACCTATACGCCGCGGGCCTTTCACCGCCAGGCCCATGATGCCCTGGGCAACCCGCAGATCCGTGGCAACTTCCGCAAGGCGATGGATGGCCTGATGGCCAAACGCCGCGACGTCTTCAGCGACTGGGATATTGAAACCCTGCGCGAGCTGGGCGCCAACATTCGCCTGCGGGCACTGGCCAGGCTGCCCGACCTGCTGGAGCAACTGGAAGCGAACTGCGAGGCCAACGGTATCCGGGTTCACTGGGCGGAAGATGGCGAGGAGGCATGCCGGATCATTCGTGAGCTGTGTGAATCGCATGGCGCGAAATCGGTCATCAAGGGCAAGTCGATGGTCTCCGAGGAGATGCACCTCAATGCCCACCTGGAGGCGGCCGGTATCGAGGCCCTCGAGTCGGACCTCGGCGAGTATCTGGTACAGCTCAACGAGCAGACACCCTCGCATATCATCATGCCGGCGATCCATCTCAATACCGACGAGATCTCCGACATCATGCACGATAAGACGGGCACCGACCGCACCCGTGATGTCGACTACATGACCGCTGCCGCCAGGGCCCAGTTGCGTGAGCGCTTCATGAATGCCGACGTGGGTGTCTCGGGAGTCAACTTCGCCGTGGCCGAGACGGGAACTCTCTGCCTGGTGGAGAATGAGGGCAATGGCCGCATGACCACCACGGTGCCCCCGGTTCATATTGCCGTGACGGGCATAGAGAAAGTGGTCGAGCACCTGCGCGATGTGCCGCCACTCTATGCCCTGCTGACTCGCTCGGCTACCGGCCAGCATGTCACCACCTACTTCAACATGATCTCTGGTCCGCGCAAGGCGGGGGAGCATGATGGCCCCCGGGAAGTCCACCTGGTGCTGGTCGACAGCGGACGCTCCCGCATCTATCAGGACGATGAGCTGCTCGATACCCTGCGCTGCATCCGCTGTGGTGCCTGCATGAACCACTGCCCGGTCTATACCCGCGTTGGTGGTCATAGCTACGGCACCACCTACCCCGGCCCCATCGGCAGCATCCTGATGCCCCACATGCTGGGACTCGAGGAGACCAAGGACCTGCCGACGGCCTCGAGCCTGTGCGGTGCCTGCGGCGAGGTCTGCCCGGTCAAGATCCCGATTCCCGACCTGCTGGTGCGCCTGCGCCGCGAGGCGGTGGGCGAAGGGCGTGGCAACGTTCACGGCGCCGGGGTAAAGCGCACGAAGAAAGAGGTGGCTGCCTGGAAAACCTGGCAGTGGTTGGCGACCCATCCCTCGGCCTGGCGGGGAAGCTTGACGATGGCTGGGAAGCTGCGCGCCTTGACACCATCGAAGCTGGGACCCTGGACGCAATACCGCACCGCGCCAAAGCTGGCAAAGCGCTCGTTGCATGCGCTGGTCAAGTTGCACCGCCGGGAAGGGGAGGGTGAGTCATGAGCGCCCGCGATAACATTCTCAAGCGCCTGCGTGAGCGCACCGATGGCCCGCTCACGGCACCTGACAGCGATTTTGGCGTAGTGACCGGACGTGGCTGGAGTGCCGAAGAGCGTCTCGAGCGCTTCGAGCGCTGGATCAGCTCCGTGCATGGCGAGGTCATTCATACCACCCGTGACAGCTGGACAACCGATCTGGTGGCACTGCTGCAAGCCAAGGGCATTCGCCGTCTCGCCCTGGGACGTGAGCATCCGGTTGCCGCCGAGGCGCGAGCCGCCCTGGCCGAAGGGGAGGTGACCCTGATCGACGCCGATCGTGACGTGGAGGAGTGGCAGTTGGAGCAGTTCGAGACCACGGACGCCGGCCTGACCTCCACTCGTGGCGGCATCGCCGAGACCGGCAGCCTCTGGCTGTGGCCGACTCCAGATGAACCCCGCCTGATCAGCCTGGTGCCGCCAATACACATCGCCGTACTGGATGCCGACACTATCGAGGACACTTTCTTCGACGTCATCGAGGCCCATGGCTGGGCCGGTGGCATGCCCACCAATGCCCTGCTTGTCTCTGGCCCGAGCAAGACCGCCGACATCGAGCAGACCCTGGCCTACGGGGTCCACGGCCCCCGTGAATTGATCGTGCTTGTACGCCATGCCGAGGAGCGCCCATGACGCCTGCAACGCCTGACCCGGCCACGCCCGAGGCCTGGCATGATCTGAAGAGCGAGCTGCTCGAGATCATGCCCGCCGAGCGGCTGATCGATGATCCGCTGCGGACCTTGGCCTACGGCACAGACGCCAGCTTCTACCGTCTGATCCCCAAGCTGATCGTGCGCCCCGAGAACGAGGACGAGCTGATGGCAGTGCTGGCGGCATGTCGCTCCCGCCGGCTGCCGGTGACCTTCCGTGCCGCCGGCACCTCGCTTTCCGGCCAGGCGGTTACCGACTCCGTGCTGATCCAGATGGGCCAGGGCTGGCGCGGTCATGAGATCCTCGAGGGTGGGCAGGCGATCCGTCTGCAGCCCGGGGTGATCGGCGCCCGGGCCAACCAGCTGCTGGCCCCCTACGGCCGCAAGATAGGTCCCGACCCGGCTTCCATCGGCAGCTGCATGATCGGCGGTATCGCGGCCAACAATGCCTCGGGCATGTGCTGCGGTACCGCACAGAACAGCTATCGCACGGTGCGCGATATCCGCGTGATCCTGGCCGACGGCACCCGGCTGGACACCGCCGACCCGGCCAGCCGTGAGGCATTTCGGCGTAGCCATGCCGAGCTCGTCGAAGGGCTCGAGCGGCTCTCCGCCGAGACCCGGGCCAATGCGCCCCTGGCCGAGAAGATTCGTCACAAGTACCGGCTCAAGAATACGACCGGCTATGCGCTCAATAGCCTGGTCGACTTCACCGACGGTATCGAGATCCTCAAGCATCTGATGATCGGCTCTGAAGGGACGCTGGGCTTCATCAGCACCATCACCTACGACACCGTGGTGGATGAGCCGTTGAAGGCTGCGGCACTGGTCTTCCTGCCGGACATGGCCACCACCTGCCGGGCGACGATCGCCCTCAAGCCGGCGCCGGTTTCCGCGGTGGAGCTGATGGACCGAGCGGCGCTGCGCTCTGTGGAGCGCAAGCCGGGGATGCCCGAGGTGTTGAAGACGCTGCCGGAAGGGGCGGCCGCGCTGCTGATCGACGTGCGCGGCAATGACGAGGGCGAGCTCGAAGCGCGGCTTCAGGCGGTGCGTGACATCTTTGAAGGCATTCACACCCTGGAGCCCGTTACCTTCACCCGCGACAAGGGTATCTACGAGCTCTACTGGAAGATTCGTAAGGGGCTCTTTCCCGCGGTGGGCGCGGTGCGTGACATCGGCACGACGGTGATCATCGAGGACGTGGCCTTTCCCATCGAGCGCCTCGACGAAGGCGTTCAGGCGCTGACCGATGCCTTCCATCGGCATGGCTATCCGGAGGCCATCCTCTTCGGCCACGCCCTGGAAGGAAACCTGCACTTCGTGTTCCCCCAGGGCTTCGAGAAGCCCGGCGAGGTAGAGCGCTACCAGGCTCTGATGGACGAAGTGGCACAGCTGGTCGGCGTCGAGTACGGCGGCTCGCTCAAGGCCGAGCACGGCACCGGACGCAACATGGCGCCCTATGTCGAGCTGGAGTGGGGGCCCGAAGCCTACGCCCTGATGTGGCAGATCAAGGCGCTGTTCGACCCAGAGAATCTGCTCAATCCCGAGGTCATCCTCAGCCGCAACCCGACATTGCACCTGGAGAACCTCAAGCCGTTGCCGGCGGCCCACGACATCATCGACAAGTGCATCGAGTGCGGTTTCTGCGAGCACGTCTGCCCGTCGAAGGACCTGACCCTCACGCCGCGCCAGCGCATCGTCATTGCCCGTGAGATGGCAAGGCTCGAGGCGCTGGGCGATGCCATCGACGGGGAGGATGCCGAACGGCTGGCCACCTTGCGCCGCGACTATCGCTACGCCGGCGACGAGACCTGTGCCGTCGACGGCCTCTGCGCCACCCAGTGTCCGGTGGGTATCAATACCGGTGAGCTGATCCGCGAGATGCGTCATGAGCGACTGGCGAAGCATGCCGATCTGTCGCGGCGGGTGGGGCGCCACTTCTCCGGGGTGACGCGTGTTGCCCGGGGCGCGCTGAACATGGCAGGCGTTGGCCGTGCGGTGCTGGGCGAGAAGGGACTCTCCCGCGTCAGCGGTACGATAACGAAGGTCAGTGGCAACCGAGTGCCCCAGTGGGTGCCCACCCTGCCCAAGGCGGCACCGATACGTGTACTCAAGCAGCGTTCACCCGCTGATGGGTCAAAGGACAAGGTGGTCTACCTGCCCTCCTGTGCGACTCGAGTGTTCGGCGCCACCCATGGCGATGCCGAGAGCCGCTCGATCATGGAGATAACCCTGTCGCTGCTGGAGCGGGCGGGTTTCGAGGTGATACTGCCCGAGATGACGGGCCATCTCTGCTGCGGCATGGCGTTTCACTCCAAGGGGCAATTCGACGAGGCGACCCACAAGGCCCGTGAACTCAATCGCGAGTTGCTGGTGGCCAGCCAGAACGGTCGCTATCCGATCATCAGCGACACCAGCCCCTGTGTGCTGCATATGCAATCGCGCCTGGATGAGCGTCTGTCAGTGCAGGAGCCGGTTGCCTTCGCCCATGACCACCTCTTGCCACGGCTTGAGCTCACACCCCTGGATGAGCGCGTCGCGGTACATGTCACCTGCTCCAGTACTCATATGGGGCTTGGCGAGCGCATGGTGGCGCTGGCCAGGGCCTGTGCCCGTGAGGTGGTGGTGCCGGCGGAGATCACCTGCTGCGGCTTCGCCGGTGACAAGGGACTTTCCACGCCGGAGCTCAATGCCTCGGCGCTGAAGGGGCTGGCCGCCCAGGTGGCAGATTGCGATGCGGGCTACTCGAATTCCAAGACCTGTGAGATCGGGCTGGCGCTGCATGGAGGGATTCCCTATCGTTCGATCCTGTCGCTGCTTGACCGGGCAAGCCGGCAGCAAGCGGCGAGCTGAGAGCGTCCACTTGTCCACAGCCACTCGCCCGAAACCGCCTGTGGGCGGGCGCTTCGGGCGGGCGGTGAAATTTTCCGACAAAAGTCCTTGCGGCCGCGGCCCCCAGCCCGTAAAGTACGCATCCGCTGCCGGCAACGGGCAAACGTTACCGGCGGTGAAAGTGGAGAAAGTGCTTGTTTCTGTTTGGTTTTTCCGGATCGGCTGGTGAGATTCGCGATTGACAGAAACGCCGGAGACGGTAGAATGCACGCCACGCTGAAGGCAGCCGGCAAGAGC
>NZ_JAHXBV010000029.1:0-649 GCF_019915905.1 Halomonas sp. ANAO-440
CCACGGTAGTGCGCTGACTGTCGTTTTCCTCCCGCACGATGCGGTCGCCGTCCCACCCGTAGTGGGTGGTGGCCGTGGTGCCGTTGGTGTCGCGCACGGTTTTGCTGATGCGGCGACCCAGGCCGTCGTAGCGGTAGCTGGCTTCGCGGGTGTAGCCGAGTTCGCTGGCGTGGGTGAGGTGTACCAAGCGGTTGGCCCCATCGTAGCCGAGCGTCAGGCGCTCCCCGTTGGGCTGTTGCCGTTCGATCAGGTTGCCGGCGCCGTCGTAGCGGTAGCGGGTACCGTTGAGCTGACCGAGGCGGTTGTCGGATAGCGCTTGTTGGCCGTCTAACCGGTTACCCGCGGCGTCCACAGAGTAGCGGTGGGCGTGGTCGCCGTGCTGGCTGCCGATCAAGCGACCGGCGGCGTCATAACTGTAGGCGATGACTTTTGAGGCTTGGTCACCTTGCAGCCCGCGGAAGCTCAACCGCCCCAGGGCGTCGTATTGGTACTGCTGTTCACTGGCGGCGCTGTTGGCACCGCGCAGGCTGAGGTGATCCAACTGGCCCAGGGCGGTGTAGCCGCGTTCCAGAATCAGCGGTTGGGGTTGATCCCCGGTGTTGAGACGACGCTGGGTCTCCCGGTGCAGGGCATCGGGTTCCAGGGCGAT
>NZ_JAHXBV010000029.1:785-1600 GCF_019915905.1 Halomonas sp. ANAO-440
TCGCGGGCAGGTGGCGGGCGGTGAGCCGGCCATTGGCGTCGTAGTCATACCGGGTGACCAGCGGCTGGCCGTCGGGGCCCGGGCGGTTGGCTTCCATCCGTTCGATCAGTTGGCCGGCGTCATCGTAGCGGTACTGCTGCTCCCGGCCATCGGGGCCGGTCTCGCTGGCGAGGCGATCCATGTCATCGTAGTTAAAGCGGTAGACCGCACCGTTGCCCAGGGTGAGTTCGCTGACGCGGCCGGCGGCGTCGTAGGCGGTGTGCTGCTGGCTGCCGTCGGCGTCGAGGCGCTGGACGGGGCGGCCGTGGTCGTCATGGAAGATCTGCTGCCTAAACCCTTGGGGGCCTTCCCGCTCGACCAGTCGTCCTTGCGGGTCGTAGTGGTGGTGCCAGCGGCTGCCATCGGGGAGCTGGGTGGACTGGCGCCGGCCCATGGCGTCGTGGGTGGTGCGGGTGGTTTCATTCAGGGCGTTGGTGACGGCGGCGAGGTAGCCGCGGGTGTCATAGGTGTAGTCGGTGCGCCGTTCGGAGCAGTCGATCTGGGCGCTGAGCTGGCCCAGGGCGTTCCACTCACGCTGGTGGGTGGCCCCAACCGCATCGGTGAGCGTGGTGGGGCGGTCAGGCAGGTCGGCATGCGCATAGGCAAAAGCGGTAGTGCCTTCCGGCCCGGTAACTTCCACCGGATGGCCGAGGTCATTGCGCTTAATCTGCCAGCGCTGATTGTCGGGGCCTTCAATGCGGGTGGGCTGGCCCAGGGCATCCCGCTCGATGGCCCAGCGGGTGCCGTCCGGAGCGGTCTGGGCGATCACCTGGCCG
>NZ_JAHXBV010000003.1:0-42832 GCF_019915905.1 Halomonas sp. ANAO-440
CAGAGTCTAACAGCCGCTGAGGCTCCATCTAGCTTGACAGTGGGGGGGGCATACTGGCCTTCGCGCTGAACTACATACCCTTTGTCGGCTCCATTCTCGCGGTCTTTCCTCCGGTCCTTTTCTCCATTGTCCAGTTCGAGTCATGGCAGACCCCGGCACTGGTTCTCCTCGGCATGACACTCATCCAGTTCTCGATCGGCAACTTACTTGACCCCAGGCTCGAAGGGCGCGCCCTTGCCGTCTCCCCCTTCGTCGTCGTTTTTTCCATTTTCTTCTGGGGCATGCTATGGGGCATTCCCGGCGCCTTCATGGGCGTTCCCTTGACGATCGCCATTGCTACGGTATGCAACCATTTCCATGATGCCTGCTGGATATCGCGACTGCTGACCCCTAAGGCCAGAGAATAAGTCGACTCTCACTGGTTTTGCCCATCATGCGCAGAACCACCCTTTCTTCTTCGCTGTAAAACGACTTTTACCAAGGCTGTAGACTGCAACAAGAAGACAGTCCCGACGAGGCCGATGAACCAGAATCGAAACCAATTAGGGTCCGGCACCCCACGCTGAAAAAATAGATTCCTGAGACTCGGCTCATAATGAAGGAAAAGAAAGTAGATCCCATGAAGCGACACTAGGTAGAAAACCACATAGGCGTAGTTCTGAAGATGCTTCCATGTTGAGCTTCCCAGGAAGCGCATGGCCTTGTCGGATGATATGGCAAACAGGAAAAGTCCAAAGAAGAGGGCGACTAAACCGACCATGTTGGCAAGTCCGAAGCCCGGGTCCACAAGTACCGGGCCCGAAAGCCCCACCACCGGCAGCTCCTGATAGCCAAAAAAACCGCGGATAGACCAGCGTGCCCAGCCATCCCACACCAGAAAAGCATGCACAGAGGCAAAAATCGCAAACCATATTCCGAAGGCTCGCCGCCAATTCACAAGGAAGCTCAGTCTCCTAGGCCATATTCTCGCCACAGGACCTATCGTCATGGCAACGAATAACAGGATGAAAGCAGCGTCACCGATGGCTCGCCAGGTACGCATCTCGGCATCCCACTCCATTCGGCTTAACCAAAAAAGATAAGCCGCCATGGCGCCGATCAGTGCAACAACGATATGCTGTCCGAATCGACGATTCCTGATCGGCGCATTAGCTTTTATTGAGGACGTCGCCTCCTTTCCACTAGCTCTACTGGCTGCTGCGTGATGGCCCATCTCCTCCTCCTCTCTAGACAGCTTTTGTACGCAAGGACATCGCATTTCGACTCATGAGAATGATCAGGGGCGAGCGCGGCTGATTACCGTATAAGATCAGTCACAGACGATTCGCCCCTTGGCACTCATTGCACATGGCGGTGACGGAACTCGACCTCGGTGGTCGGCTCACCGGTTCGTTCAATACGCAGCTGAAGACTGTAGGCTCCCTCTTCCGGAAGGCTGAAAAAATTCCCATAGGTAATCGTGTCGGCAATCTCCATCGGCTCCAGCGGGAGGAACTCACTTGCATGTCCCTCATGTCGCAGGCGTCCTGCCACCTTGGCATCCTCAATCCGCTGGCCGCTCGCCTGGTCCACCAAGGTTACGACCAAGTGTTGTTCACGCGTCCCAATACCCTCACGCCCCTGATGAACGATGCGATGGTCCTTGACCATCTCCGCCGGCAGGATACCGATATAGACGTTCATGCCATCCGCCGACTGGAAATAGTCGCCATCTTCAGCTAACAGGGGCGCGGATACCCAGAATGCCAGCAGCACCAAAAGAATCAGTTTATTTTTCATGCTTTTCATCGTGTTACCCTCTCTTACCTTGTTGAACTTTAGCCCTACGGCTTGTCGCGAAACAGACACCCCGGAAAAACCCCACCTCGTGTTTTCTTAAACCGTTATCACTTCCTGTTATCAGTCGGCGGCGTCTTATGACAGCTCCATGGCTCCTGTCTAGCGTTGTCCTTCACGTTCTGATCAACAAACCGATAGTGTTCCTCCTTGAATCGATTCCACCAACCCTGGCTGATTTTCACAGCGTGCTTCTCCAGAACTTCCTCGACGCAGTCGAGACACAGCCTCGATGCGTCGTACTCCAGGTCCAGCCTCCGTTTTTTTGGGTCGAAGGCAACACTATCCAGTCCGTATAGCTCGTCTATATCGGAGACAGCAGCATCAATCGCTTCCGCGTCGCTGGGCTCAAGCTTCAGGTGCCGAGTCACCAGGTTGATTTCGGATACGCCTAGACGATGATCTTTAGTTTTCATGGGATATTTACCTCTTTTTCCAAGTTTTCTGTACACAGATTCGACCAGCCATCGGGGTCAGACGGCATGCTTCATTTCCCCCGGGAATGAGCATGGGCTTTGCAAAGCACTCGGGTATAAAACCCGCAACTTGCTTCCTATATGCTCTGTACTCCTCACCAAACTCTTTCATGGCCATCTCTTCTTCGCGGCGAACCAGTCGCACAGAGACCACAACCAGAAGAGGGAACATGATGAGGGTCAACAACGTGGGCCATTGCAGCAGGATGAGAAAGGGCTGAAATTGCACAAAATGAACCCTATGCTCGGCCCATTCGAAAGCGAGTTGGTCTCAGATACGCAGCCGTGCCGTGGCGAGATATACAGGGGGAGATGAGTACGGTGATTGGCCAAACAGGCGCGATGGTTTGCCCCGCAAGGCAGGAAGGAGAGGAGAAGACAGCAGATCGAGGTGTAACCACGCAACAGCCGTCAGGCTGCGAAGGTCATCTGCTGGCACCTTGCCAAGGCTGGCCGTGACACCGGGAGCGTGACCGTCGCAGGTCTGGGCATCCACAACTGCAGTTTCATACGCTGCAGCTACGGTCACTTGGGTCGACTGCGCGTTTACTTCCAGCGTTGGCGAGCAGGCATAGGCCACTCCCACCGTCCAGGCCAGCAGCCAGAGCAGCAGGATTCCCGGCCATCGAGAAAACAGTGATCTGCGTAATCCGTACAGGCTCATGATGATCTCTGAGAATAACGTGCCATTGATTCAGTATGGGTACGACTACCGTCGGTCGCTTTGATGAAGATCAAGACCCGACTTCACTCTCGGCCTTCACCACCTGCCTCCCCTTCACCGACTGGCGACGCGACCAATCGATCAGCTCACCCGGATTGTCGCCATCATGCCCAGCTCCTCGTGCTCGATGATATGGCAGTGGAACAGCCAGTCGCCGGGCTCGCGGAACACCATGCGCAGCTTCAGGCGCTGGTAGGGGGCCAGGTTGACAGTGTCCTTCCAGGCCAGCCAGGCCGCCTCCCGCCACTCACCGTCGGCATCGCGGGTGGCGATTACCTGAAAGTGGGTGCCATGCACATGGAAGGGGTGGTCCATATGTGAGTTATTGAAGACCTCCCACTCCTCCACCTCACCGGCCTGGCCCTCAAACAGGATCTCATCCATGGTGAAGGCGCGGCCGTTTATCAGGAAGTCCACCTCGGGGAGGGATACCAATTCATCCATCGCATGGTCTGCCCCATGCCCCGGGCCATGGGTGCCATGATGGCTGCCGCTGCCGTGACCCGCGTGAGGGTCTCCGTGGCCGGCGCCGTGCTCTTCATGGCCAGGCATTACCTCGGTCAGTTCCACTAGACGCTGCACCGCCGGCTCGCCCAGGGATTCGACGCGCCCCAATGGTGTGGGCAGCGTGACGGCGGGCTGCACGCCCGAGTTGCGGGTATGGATTGCCAGCAGCGGCGCGATCTGGTCCAGATGAGGCGGTCGATCGCCCATCCATCCACGCTCATAGGGGTGGCTGGCCAGCCAGAAGCGCCCTTCGGCCTGCTCACTCACCCGCACCAGCAGATCGGCGCGCTCACCCGGGGTGAGCAGCAGTTCCTCAACCGGCTGGGGGCGCTCGATAAGCCCGCCATCGGTGCCGATCAAGGTCAGTTCATGCTCATCCAGGCGCAGCCGCAGGTAGCGGCCGGCGCAGGCATTGATCAGCCTCAGGCGCAGAGTAGTGCCCGGTGCTACATCCAGACGCGGTTCGCGCTGGCCATTGACCAGCAGTAGCTCGCCCTCTCGGCCGTTCATCCAGTCCTCAGCGGTATGGGGGGCCACCGCGCCATCCGCATTCAAGCGCAGGTCGCTGACCATCAGCAGGTGCTCTTCCACCTCCATCGGCAACGAATCCTGGGACGGACGCACCAGTAGGGCGCCGGCCAGACCATGGGCCACCTGTTGGGCGGTACCCTGGTGGGGATGAGGATGGAACCAGTGCAGGCCGGCACTGCCCTCCGGGAAGGTGTATTGGTAGCGGCGTGATTCGCCTGGCGCCACGGCATCCCAGGGGGTGCCATCCTGCGCCTGGGGAACCGGCACGCCATGCCAGTGCACGGTGGTCTCCTGCTCCAGCTCGTTGATCAGGGTGATGTCCAGCTCATCCCCCTCACGCACCTCGATCAGCGGCGTCACCTTGCCGTTGTAAAGCCATAACTTGGCCTCGAGCTCATCATTCAGAGGCACGTTATGGGGACCTGGGGTCAACGCGCTGCGAAAGCGGCCGGCAGCATCGCTCAGGTTGATGATACGCGGCAGAGGTTGAAGGGGCTGGCCACCGTTTGGCAATGCAGCCAGGCTGGCTGGGCCCTCACCATGGGGATGCTGACGCGACATGGCGTAGCCCATGTAGCTGGCAGTAGACACTAGGAGAGCCCCAAACGCTGAGTAGCCCACGAATTCACGACGATTCATCAGATTTTCCTCGACACATAAACATCTTCACGGCGGATCGATGACCCGCAGCATTACTCGGTGGTGACGTTCAGGCGCGAGGAGGACGCTCGATGGGGTCCGGTGGCCCGAGGGGATTTTCCTGGGCAGGACCATAAAGGATGGGAAAAGATGCCAGAGCACGGCTGTCCGCAGCCATCACAGGCGTCCCGCACTGGAGGCAGGGCATGCAGCAAGGAGATGCTACGTTGAAAAGCGGCTCTTCCGAATCGGCCTTCTCCCACGCCATTGCCTGATCCAGAACGGCCAGGCTCTCCAGGCAGGAGACATCGCCGTGATGCCCCCCCGCGGCCACGGGTGGCGCGACGGCCAGTACCAGGGCCATCAGCAGGCTTGGGAGCCAGTGACAGGAGAATCGAGGCATGGAGTGACGTACTTCTGAGCCAGTGGAATGGCGAGTATTTCATAACCTCACGGACACCCGCAACCTGGGCCTACACGCAGATTTTCCGTCAGATAGCTTTTGATTTGAATCAGTGGACACTAGGTAATGGGCCGGGTAGACCGGGCGCTTAACTCATTTGGGCTGGTCACTCCGTTGCCCAAGTGGCCACGCTGAGGCCACTCTGCTTCAGCCTGCCGCTCTCTCTTGCAGCACGAGGGGGCGACATGGCCGGCAAGAGTTTGACCGACATCATGAGAGTGGCGACTCCTGCCCCAGGCCGGCGGCAACATGGCATGATGAACCGGTCCGTCAGCCGTACGCTTGCCCAACCTCACTCTGGAGTGTCCACCCATGACTGGCTCTCGCACCGCCCCCGATCCAGCGGCTCGTTCGTCCCGCCTTATTGCGCTGGCACTGGGTATCCCTATCCTGCTGGTGCTGGCCGTATTGTTCGCCATGCCCTTCATGGCGGGGAACGAAACCACCCTTCAGGTCGATGGCCATGTGCCGGCAGAGCCCGGCACCGAACAGGGCGGGGTACATTTTTCCGGCACCGTGCATCAGTGGGCCGTTTCGGGCAGCCTGGCTATCGATGCCGACAGGGAGGCGCGACTCTCCTTCCGGCTGCGGGGCCCGGATGGCAGCCCTCCCAGGCAAGCCATGCAGGTTCCCATCGTATTCACCATGCCCGGTCATGACATGGAGATGACGGTGACCGCTCGGCAAACCGGCCCCGACAGCTTTGCCGCCAGATCAACGCTGCCCATGGCCGGCGCCTGGCAGATGCGCATGACCTTCTCCGATGTGGACGGCGTGCTGTCATTCGATACCCGGGGATAAGTCGGAGCGAGGCCATGCGCCTGCCCCTCGGATTGCCATTCGTTTTCGCTCCCGGCGTATCATCAACCAACCCTTCGGTTATCCGCGTCAATACGGTTGACCGATTCCTGACTGAGATCAGGAATCGGCTGATCAGGCCCTGCCAAGACTACCTGGCGATTGCCTGATCACGGCATAGCAGCGATGATCGGTAGTGTTCAATCGCCTGACGTTTTCGAGGTTCCGCTCCGCATGCGTCGATTCATGGTCCAACTCGCCTATCTCTTCCTCGTTCTCGCCCTCTCGGCGGGAGGCGTCGCCGCGGCCAGTATCGATGCCATGTCCGATGCCACGCATCATGCGAGCCAGGAGAGCAGCCATGACGAGTGTTCGCAGGACAATCACTCAGAAACGTCAGACTGCACCTCATCCTGCATCGGAAACGGCCACTGCATGATGGGTACCGCCGGTAATGCCGTTATTCCCGCCTATGCCATGACGCAGCAGCCGCTGTTCATGCCGGGGCACTCTCCACCATCACCCGCTTATCTGCTCAAGCGCCCCCCCAGATTCGCCTGAATACCGTTACCGAAACGATGCGACCAGCGCGTCGTCATACGCTTGACCGTATTCAGGAGCAACTCATGACTACCCCTAATCGATACCACTCTGCCACTCAGGTGGCCACTCAGGATCGCGGCCGACTGCTGCGTTTTTCCATCGTGCTTGCAGGCGGCCTGGCACTCGCCCTCGCCCTGGCCAGCCCTGGCCATGCCGATGAGAGCCATGGACACAGCTCGGAGGACAACCACGCTCATGCCGCCCATGGCAATGAAGAGCACGCGGTACACGGCGACGATGGCCATGCCCATGGCAACGACGACCATGCCGCTCACGGCGACGATGGCCATGCCCATGGCAACGGCGACCATGCCGCTCACGGCGACGATGACCACGCCCATGGCGACGGTGACCATGCGGCACATGGTGATGATGGCCATGCCCATGGCAACGATGACCATGCGGCACATGGTGATGATGGCCATGCCCATGGGAACGATGACCATGCGGCACATGGTGATGATGGCCATGCCCATGGCAACGACGACCATGCCGCTCACGGCGACGATGACCACGCCCATGGCAACGATGACCATGCCGCTCACGGCGACGATGACCACGCCCATGGGGATGGAGGTCATGGATGGGCGGCACCACAGGAGTGGGCTGAGCGCGAAAGCCCGCTGGAGCCCGATGCCGAGACCCTGGCTCAGGGAATGCAGGTCTATCAGCGCTATTGCTCGGCCTGTCACGGACCTAGCGGAGAAGGAAACGGGCTGGCACCCGCCGCTGCCTACTACGACCCCAGCCCGACCAATCTGGCCCTGCATGGCGCCGCTCATGCGGCCGGTGAATACGCCTGGCTGATAAAGGAGGGCAACAAGGCCAGCGCCATGCCCCGCTTCCAGGAGAAGCTGGACGAAGACGACATCTGGTCCGTGGTGCTCTATATCCGCTATACCCTGGCGGATGGCCAGTCCGGCGACCACCAGCACTAGAAGCCTGTCGGACTTGACCGATCGTCCGACAGGCTTCTAGCCAATGCGGATTAAAAAACGGGCGCCTTGGGCGCCCGTCCTCTTGCTGGTCATGCCTTACACGCCCTGGCATCTATAGGGTAGCGAGCTCGTCATACAGCCCTCCCGCTTCAGGCTCCGATTCAGGCGCCGGTTCAGGCTCCGGCGCCTGCTCCAGTGCCACGACCGCGCCGTTGGGGTTCTCCAGCAGGTAGCGCAGCTGCTCATAGTTCAACGGCACGGAAGGCTCGTCGCTGTTGCGCTCCAGCAAAGACAGGGTCTCCATCAGTGCCGCCATACCGTACTCCTGGTCCTCGAGCGTCTCGAAGACCTGCACATAGGGCATATCGCCATCCCAGCCAGCCTTGATCGGCTGGTTGATGATATTGACCTGCATACCCACGGGTACACGGTTGAAGATAGACTCGATATCTTCGGGGAACATCCGGATACAGCCACGGCTGGCACGCATGCCGATGCCATCCGGATCATTGGTTCCATGGATGAGGTAGCCTGGGATGTCCAGCAGGATAGCGTGACGGCCCAGGGGGTTGTCCGGACCCGGCGGCACCACGGCGGGAGCCGGCTCGCCCCTCTCGGCCGCTTCTTCACGCATGGAACGTGGCGGATACCAGGCCGGGTCCTTCAGCCTCATGGTGGTCTTGGTCTTGCCCAGCGGGGTGTCATACCCTTCGCGCCCAATGCCTATCGGGTAGGTCTCGACCCGAGGCGTCTCACCCTCGGAGACCGGCGGGTAGTAGTAGAGCCGAAGCTCGGCAATGTTGATCACGATGCCTTCCCGAGCCACGGCGGGCAGGATGTGTCGCCCTGGGATGACCACTTCGGTACCTTCGCCGGGCAGCCATACGCTCACCTCTGGGTTGGCCAGGCGGATCTCCTCGTAACCCACGTTGTGGTCACGAGCGATATCGAGCAGCGTCTCCTCCTCCCGAGCCTCGACGGTATAGTTCTCGCCGATGACGTCGCCTGCCTCCGGTAACGGATGGTGCCCCTTCGGCCATTCGGATGCCGCTTCCTCGTCGGGCTCGTCGGCCAGCGCAGCGGCCGACATCAGCATGGCACCAGTGAGCACCAGGCTCAGTACAGTAGCCCATACCGCTGGACGGGGGCGAAATGGCGATGGCCATGCGCTATTGCTGCCATTATGTTTCATTCTTCATTGCCTCTTGCGCAACCTTCACCACAGGGGTGGAAGGTCATTGAAAGGTTAGTCGTCATCATATCGACCTCCTTACACTTCTACGGCGATATACCGGAAACACGTCATCGGCCTGGCTTCGATTGTCTGGGAAAGATCTAGAGAACGGGAGCAAACAGGTAAGCCCCCCGGGCAGCCACGCGATGCCATAGCGGCTGATTCTCGATCTCCTCGAGCTCCATTCGACGGGAGCGAGCAAAATCCGCCTCGAACATCGCTTCGACATCGGCCGCAAACGTCGGATCCACCACCATTGCGGTAATCTCGAAATTCAATCGAAACGAACGATTGTCCAGGTTAACCGTTCCAACCGCGGCGCTGACATCGTCTACCAGGAACGCCTTGCCGTGCAAAAAGCCGGCTTCATAACGATGGATCTCGACGCCGGCATCCAAGAGCGGCCCCAGAAAAGCGTATGCAGCGTAGTAGAGCAGTAGATTGTCAGGCTGCTCCGGGATCAGGATTCTTACGTCCACCCCGTTGATCGCGGCCAGCTTGAGCATCGACTGCACGCCCTCGTCTGGCACGAAGTAGGGGCTCGAAAACCAGATTCGCTCCCGGGCAGAGTGGATGGCTTGCTGAACCATCAGGCTGGCGGTTTCAAAGCGATCCGCCGGGCCGGAGGGCAGGATCAGTACCGGTGCATCCTGCTCGGAGCGCACCACCGGCTCCCAGGGTAGCTCGGGCAGCTCTTCCGTGGCCCAGTGCCAATCCTCGAGAAACACCAGTTGCAGGGCCAGCGCCGCCGGCCCTGCGATCTTGAGATGGGTGTCTCGCCACGGCCCGATACCTTCCTCCCCGTGCAGATATTCGTCTCCGATATTGAACCCGCCGAGCCACGCCGTGGCTCCGTCGGCCACCATCACCTTGCGGTGGTTGCGGAAGTTGAGCTGGAAGCGGTTTCCCGGCCCCCGTGTCGAGTGAAAGCGATGGACATTGACACCCGCCGCCTCCAGCTCCTTCACATAGTCACTCGACAAGGCGTAGCTGCCAATCTCGTCATAGAGGAAATAGACCGCCACCCCCTCCCTCGCCTTCTGGATCAAGCGCTGCTGAAACTCGGTGCCAATATCGTCGTCCCTGACGATATAGAACTGCACCAGCAGATAGCGCTCGGCAGCCTCGATCCCTGCAAACAGACTCTCGAACGTCTCTTCACCATCGATCAGCAGCGTTGTCTCGTTGCCGCCCATCAGCGGCAACTTGGCCAGGCGCTCCACGCCATCCAGATAGTGGCTGCTCCTCGTCGACTCGACCCGATGCGAGCGCAACTCATTGAGCTTTCCGGACAGTGCTCGAGTGATCCCTGAGTCCTCGTCGCGACGAGACATCGCATAGCCTTCGAACTTGTTTCGCCCGAATACCCAATAGGTGGGCACCGCCACGTACGGCACGGTATTGAGGGACACGATCCAGGCGATGGCCCCTTCGGACGTTCGGCTCGACATCAGGGCCTCGACGGAGGAAGCCAGTCCCACCAGGTGAGCCAGCACCATGAACAGAACAAGCTTGCTCCAGCGCTTGCGACGCTTGCCTGGGCCGCTACCTGGCGTGCCCTCCGAGCTTTGTGCCTCCTCGTGCCCGACCCTGGACTGAGGCGCAGCATTCCGGCTTCCTTGCATGGATAACTCTCCTCCCATCGCATCGCTTGTCGGGTCAGTCATGACCTATTGCATGCCGTCAGGTCTCTCGGCTCGGCGTCAGTGCCGCTTTCGTGTCCTGGACCTGTTGACGCGACCATACTATCAGTGCCACGCCGCCAATGATCATTGGCAGGGTCAGCAGCATGCCCATGGTCACCCAGCCGAACGCGATGAAGCCGATATGCGGATCGGGCAGGCGCACGAACTCGACGGCAAAGCGGAACACACCATAGAGCAGCAGGAACATGCCGGAAATCAAGCCGCGGCGGCGTGGCTGGCTCGAAAGCCACCACAGCACCACGAACAGCACGACCCCCTCCAGCACGAACTCGTAGAGTGCCGACGGATGACGCGGCTCCGGCCCCATGTGGGGAAACGGCATGGCCCAGGGCAGTTCGCTCACCCGGCCCGGCAGCTCGTGATTGATGAAGTTGCCGATACGCCCGGCCCCCAGGCCGATCGGCACCAGCGGGGCGATGAAGTCGGTCAACTGGAAGAAGGCCAGGCGTTTCTTGCGCGCAAACAGCAGCGCGGCGAGCAGAACCCCGATCAGCCCACCGTGGAAACTCATGCCCCCGTCCCAGATGCTGAACAGCCACAGCGGGTTGGCAAAGAACTGATCCATGCCGTAGAAGAGCACGTAACCCAGGCGCCCACCGGCAACGACGCCGATGGCCGCATAGAAGAGCAGGTCGCCGATGTCATCGTGGCTCAGCCCCAGGCGGTGGGCACGATAGCGCCCCAGCAGCCAGGCGGCAACGAAGCCGACAACGTACATCAGGCCATACCAGTGGATCTGCAGCGGTCCGATGGCGATGGCCACCGGGTCGATCTGGGGATAGTCCATCATGATTCATCCATGTCGGTTGCAGTATATGAGGGAGCGGAGGTCACAGGCTTGACCACTCCCTGCCGCCGTCTTCGCTGAGCAGCAGCACGCCCTGGTTGTCGGCAGCCACGAGGCGCTGCGGGTCCGCGGGGTCCACCGCCAGGTGGGTAAAGTAGCGCTCGCCCCAGTCGCCGCTGAGCGGCTCCCACTCCCGGGTCGCCTCATCGGCCTTGATCAGCCCCACTCCAAGCATGAAGGCATACAGTTCGCCACCGCTCGCCACCACGACACTGGCCGGGTTGCGCTGGGGATGAACCTGCCGCCAGCGCTGCCCGCCATTGGGGCTCATCAATAGCCCCGACTGGGTGGCGGCATAGAGGTGATCCGGGTCTCGACTGGATGCCGCCAAATCGATCAGCCCCTCTGGTACAGCGGCCTGCACCTGCCACTCATGCCCCCCGTCACGGCTAACCTGCAGCCGGCCGGCATAGGCGCCATAGAGTACGTCGGGGTCGGCCTCGCTGACCGTCATCTGATGGAAGTCGACCGGCCCATCGACGCCGGCGGAACGCTGCTCCCAGGTGCTGCCGCCATCGGTGGAAACCATGACGCCGAGGTTGCCACCGCGCGCCGGGTGGCCGCTGGCGAAGAGGGTGTCGGCCTCCTGCGGATGGGGCGAGAAGCCCATGAAGTCGTGTGTCTCGCTGGAGACCTGTCGTGCCCTGCCGTCGGCATCTATGACATGAAAGCCGTGGTGAGTCGCCAGTTGGATTCGTTGGCTGTCGGCGCGGTCGAAGGCCACGCCATGAATGTGCGTCTTCTGGCGCAGTTCCTCGAGGCTGATGCCTTCGGACTCACCTGAGCAACCGGCAAGTGGCAGCGCCAGCAGTAGCAGGGGAAGAAGCAATCGGTATCGTGTCATGTGCATTGACTCGTTGCTGGCCGACAGCCTGCGGGGAGCAGGTCGCCGGCGAATAAGGTGGTAAATCAGCGAATCCGAACCGTGGCCATCATGCCCAGCTCTTCATGCTCGATGAAGCGCCGGGAGGTCCCGCCATGGCGGCCGGCCACGACATTGCTGAGCAGGCCGGATGTGGAAAGAGCCAGCCCGCCCAGTGTGGAATAGAGCAGAAAGTGACGATGCTTCATGGAATCGGTTTCCTCGTTATTCGAACAGCGATCACCCCCCGTCTCAGGCGGGAGATGACGTCAAGAAATGCTGTTCAAACGCGAGGAGGACGATCGAGGCGATCGCTGGGTGACCAGGGCCACGCCTGGACGGGCATCGGGCGCGGTGGTGCCGATGCAGCGGACATGCCGGAGGCCTGGGGCACCAGGGCGGCACAGAAACCGGTCGAGGAACAGCTCAGCGACTGGCGCTCATGATCTTCCGTCGTTGCTTCGGCGGCATGGCTCGCCGGGGCCGTCTCCAGCCCGGTCACGCCGGGACAGGTATCATCATGACCATGATGAAAAGCACTCGCCATGGCGCCCATGGGCATCACCAGGGTGATAGCCAGCAGGAAAAGTAGCCATGTCGCGATGGAACGGGTCATTAGCGTCGCTTTATTACCGTAGGGATCAAACCTGGGACGGAGTATTTCACGCAGCCAAGGCAGCCGGCAACCCAGGCTGAATAGATTTTCTCCATGTAGCCCATTTGACATGCGTCAATTGCGCAAGCGTCTTATTGTTCTATGGTGTGGGTACGATACACCTCGGGAGCCTCACCCATGGCTTGGCAGGACGCGACAACTTCATGCCAGACCCTGCCCTTGGCGGCATGGCTGCGCCATGGGCTGTTCGCACTCCTGTGCCTGGTTCTGCTGCTTGTTGCCAATGGAGCGGCGGCGCATGCCACTGCCTCTTCCGAGATACACCATGACGTTGTCGGCCATGCTCATGACACGACACCGACCGCCACCTTCGTCGTCGCCCCCCACCGGGGACCGCACTGCCACCCCGGCCATGTCCCCCTCGCGCCCCATCCGCTTCTGCGCACCGAACGCCAGGAAACCGAACATGGCGTGGCGCTGTGCAGTGTGGCTCAGTTGGCCCCACCTCCTCCTATCCTTGTTGTCTCGGGTACGCCCCATGGCCGGCCTGATTCCAGCGCCCCACCGACTTACCTGTTGACGCAGCGCCTGCGTCACTGAGCACTTCCGCTCGAAGGTACGCACTCCTTCTCCTTTCCCATTGATTCCGGTGACGTCTATTTGACAGTCGCCTCTTGAAGCAATCACCACAGGGCGATCGAGCCCTCAGGAGAACTACCATGACAATTCGCAAGCACACCATTGCCATGGGCCTCGCCCTGGCTGTCGGTATTTCCGCGCCCGGCTTCGCCCTCGCCCAAGGCATGGGGCAGGGTATGGATCAAGGCCAAGGTTCCATGATGGGCGGTCAAGGCGGCATGGGTCCGGGCATGATGATGGGCGGCAGCCAGGGCGGCATGGGCCCGGGCATGATGATGGGCGGCGACCAGGGCGGCATGGGCCCGGGCATGATGATGGGCGGCGACCAGGGCGGCATGGGCCCAGGAATGATGGGCGGCGACCAGGGCGGCATGGGCCCAGGAATGATGGGCGGCAGCATGATGCCCTGCCCCATGATGGGCGGCGGCAAGGGCATGATGACAATGCTCGATGCCGAGCAACGCAGCGAAATGCGTGAGCTGATGCAGGAGCACCGCCCCGCCCAGTTCGAGCGTATGGGTCGAATGATGAACCTGCGCGATGACCTGATGGCAGAAATGCATGGGGAGCGCCCCGACCCCGATGAAGTTCAGGCTCTACATGGGCGGATGGCCGAACTGCATGGGGAAATGATGGCCGAGATGGTGCGTATGCGTAACGCCATGCACGATCTCATGACCGATGAACAGCGGGAACAGCTGCAGCAAACCACGCCCGAGGCCGACGATCCGGACGATCATGCCGCCCACCACTGACCGGTATTGCTGAGTTGACGCCATGGCAGGCGGCCAGAGGAGGCCGCCCGCCCGACTCCCCCCGCTAGAGGCCATGCAATGACGGATATGAGCATGAAACAGATAACCCTGACTGTGCCGGGCATGGGCAGCGATCACTGCGCTGGTATAGTGCGCGAGACACTTCAGCGCCTGGACGGCGTGGAAGAGATCCAGACCAATATTGCCAGCCACCGGGTTCGCGTCGGTGTCAACAAGGACAACGGCCCCGATGGGGAAGCACTCAAACAGGCCATCGAAGGCGCCGGTTACGACGTCAAGGCCGTCCGCGGCGATGCCACCCAGCGCAAGATCCGCCTCAACGTGCCGGGCATGGGCTCGGATCATTGCGCTGGCATCGTACGCAAGACACTGGAGCGTCAGGAGGGTGTCGAAGACGTCCAGACCAATATCGCCAGCCACCGGGTCACTGTCACGCTGGGCAAGGACGGCCCCGATGGCGACGCCTTGAAGCAAGCCATCGAGGGAGCCGGGTATGACGTCAAGGGCGTTCATGACGAAAGTGACGCAGAAGGCGATGACGATAGCCAGATCGAGAAAGACTATCTCCAGGAAGCACGCAAGCGGCTGATCATCGCGGCGGTGCCCACCACCCTGATCATGATCCTGATGATGCCGCACATGTTCTGGCAGCCGATTCCCGGCTACCTCGCCATCGTCGCCATTCTCGCCTTCCCGGTGGTATTCCTCTTCGGCGGGGCGGCGACCCACAAGGCGTCGTGGCGTTCGCTGAAGAACGGCACCTTCAACATGGACGTGCTGATTTCCATGGGCAGCCTGCCGCCCTACCTGCTGGGGCTGCTCGGCTTCTTCTTTCCCATGACATCGTTCATCGAGATGGCCGCAACCATCATGACCTTCCACCTCCTGGGACGCTACCTGGAGGCGATGGCAAAAGGTCGTGCTTCCGAAGCGATTCGTCGCTTAATGGACATGAGCGCCAAGACCGCCCGAGTCGATCGTGATGGTGAAGAGGTAGAGGTCCCGGTAAAAGAGCTGGAAGCCGGCGACATCATGATCGTAAGGCCCGGCGAAAAGATACCCACCGACGGCAAGGTGGTGGAAGGCGAGAGTCACCTCGACGAATCCATCGCCACCGGTGAGTCGGTGCCGGTCTACAAGAGCGAGGGCGACAGCGTCATCGGTGCCACCATCAACAAGGAGGGGCGGCTCCGAGTCGAGGCCACCCGGGTGGGCGGCGATACCTTCCTGTCTCAGGTGGTCAAGCTGATCGACGAGGCGCAGGGCTCGCGCGTGCCGATCCAGGAGTTCGCCGATCGCATGACCGGCCGCTTCGTACCGGCAGTCCTGGTGATCGCCTTGGCCAGCTTCCTGGCATGGCTGCTCGCGGGCGATGCCCTGCGGCCGATCCTCGAATGGGGCGCCAACGTCCTGCCCTGGGTCGACCCCACCGCCTCCACACCAATCCTCGCGATTCTGGCTGCCATTGCCGTGCTGGTCATCGCCTGCCCCTGCGCCCTGGGTCTGGCCACACCTACGGCACTGATGGTTGGTTCCGGTATCGGCGCGGAGCGCGGCATCCTGATCCGCTCAGGCGAGGCGATCCAGACCTTCAAGGACATCAAGGTGATTGTGCTCGACAAGACCGGCACTATCACCCGCGGCGAGCCGAAGCTCACCGATGCCATTCCCGTCGAAGGGGTAGAGGAGAAGCGACTCCTGACCTTGGCCGCCAGCGTCGAAGACGCGTCCGAGCACCCCATTGCCAGAGCCATCGTGGACGGAGCCAAAGAGCGCGATGTAACACTCGAGCGGGTCAGCGATTTCAAGTCCACCGGCGCCCGGGGCGTATCCGGCAAGGTGGGTGAAGAAACAGTACTCATCGGCAATCGTCGTCTGCTCGAGGAAGAAGGCATCAGCGGCCTGGATGCGCTGGAAGAGGCCAAGCAGGAGCTCGAGAAGAAGGGGCGCACCGTAGTCATCGTGGCCGCCGATGGGCAGGCGGTTGGCCTCGTGGCCGTGGCCGATACGCTGAAGGAGAAGTCCAAGGACGCCATTCGCGGGATGCATGACCTTGGCCTGCATGTGGTGATGATCACCGGGGACAACGAGCGCGCCGCCCGGGCCGTGGCCGACGAAGTGGGTATCGACGAGGTGCAGGCAGAGGTGCTGCCCGATGGCAAGGTGGATGCCATCAAGAAGCTTCAGGAAAAGCATGGCAACCATATTGCCATGGTGGGCGACGGTATCAATGACGCCCCCGCATTGAAGCAGGCTAACGTCGGCATTGCCATCGGCGCCGGTGCCGATGTCGCCATCGAGGCGGCGGATGTGACCCTGGTGCGCGGTGAACTGACGGCCGTGGTGGATGCCATGCACCTCTCCAAGGCCACCTTTGGAAAGATCGTACAGAACCTGATCTGGGCCAGCGGCTACAACCTGGCCGCCATCCCCATCGCCGCCGCGGGCCTGCTGCACCCCATGATCGGCGTCATCGCCATGACCGCCAGCTCACTGTCGGTCATCGGTAACTCCCTGCTGCTCAAGCGGCGCTATGCGCGTGAACAACCCTCAGGAGACCACTCATGAGTCGAACTCACATTCCCAGTCAACGCACGCAAGAAGATCCTGCAAAAACCACTGGCGCACCGCCATCCGGTGCGCCAGATGAAACGTCGAATCAAGACGGACCCACCGGCAATGTACACCGCTGGATGATGCTCTTCTGCCTGGTGGCGATGGGGGGCGCCATGCTGTTCGTCCTCTGGAGGGGCAACCTGGGAGGCGGCACCTGGCTGCTGGTTGCACCGATGTTGTTGTGTATCGGCATGCATTTCCTGATGCACCGCCATGGCCATCGGCATGGCGATGACTGATCACCACGCGCTCTTTGCGCTGCGTCAATGAAATGTCGCTCCGGATCGGTTTCAATGTAGAGGCAACACCATAAAGGGGTTTTCCATGACACGGCATATCGGTACATCACAGCACGCAAGAGCGGGAGGCCGGTTCCTGGCCCTGCTGCTCGCGCTGCTGCTGGCGATGACGAGCCTGTCGGGTCATGGTGCAATCCAGGCCGACTCAGCCGACTGTCTGCAACCGCAAGCAATGATGCAGCTCGACTCGGTAGACGCCGATGATCATCGCTGCTCCGCCTGCTCGGCGCTGATGCCCCTTCCCGCCCTGTCGGCTGCCGAGCCGGCCATACCGTCCACCGTGCTTGCCGTGACATATGCGGATCGCACCCCCCTGCCCCCTAGGCGCCCTCCAAGAACCTGAATGAACGCCCCAGCGGCCTTGGCCGCTTGCAAGAACTTCCGTTCTTTTCTGCACCCTGCGTTCATCAGGAGCAAGACCATGGGATTTCGCTTTATTCAGGGCGTCACTGCACGCCTCGTAAACCACCGCAATGACACAATCACTCATGCCAGCGCGCTCAACACCCGCCCGCTTGGCTGGCTCCTGGCCGCGAGCCTGGCGCTGGGGAGCTCAGCCGGCTTCGCTGGCACGCCCCCTGCCGGACAGGTCTTTACCGCCGACGAACACGGAGCGTCATTGACCCGCATCCAACTGGAAAGTGGAGTAACCACCACTCAGGACATTTCCATATCCCCCCATAACGTTGAAGTCAGTGCCGATGGCCGTTACCTGTTGGCGGTGGGCGATGCAGCCAATGACGACCACGCCCATGGAGGCGGTGGTCACGCCCACGGCGACGATCCCGGGGAACTGCAGGTCTTCAATACCGGGGACTTCGGCGCCGGCCCCTTGGCCAGCATCCCGGTAGGCAGCCACCCGGCCCATGTGGTCAGCGACCTTGCCGGCCAATATGCCTTCGTGACCAATGCCGGTGACGACACCATCTCTATCGTCGATCTGGCAACACACCAGGCAGTGGCTACCGTCGAGACGGGGCACTATCCCCACGGCCTGCGCCTGAGCCCGGATGGTGGGGAGCTCTATGTGGCGAATGTGCTGGACGGCAGCGTCTCTGTGATCGATGTCCCAGCGCAGGCAGAAGTGGCACGCATCCCGGTGGGGGACGCCCCGGTACAGGTGGGCTTCACCCCGAACGGCGAGCAGGTCTATGTCTCGCTGCGTGACGAGAACCGAGTTGCCGTGATCGATACGGCCAGCCGCAGCGTCATCGATAGTGTGGCCGTCGGACGCCTGCCGATTCAGGTCCACGCCACCCCCGATGGCAGCCTGATGCTTGTCGCCAATGAAGGCAGCGAGGCAGAGCCCGATAACCGTGTCTCGGCCGTCGACATTGCCACTCGCGAGGTCGTTGCCACCTACGAAGTCGGCATGGGAGCCCATGGCGTCAGTGTCGACGACAGCGGCCGCTTCGCCTTCATCACCAATATCCATGACGACAGCCTGTCCGTCATCGACCTGGCGCTCGGCGAAGTCATTGCCAACCATGCCACTGGCCAAGGCCCCAATGGGGTCACCTGGGTAACGAACTGAAGGAGAGCCAAGATGATGACCGACTGCGCCATGACCGCCGGGATACTCGGAACCGTAATGCCTTTGGCCCTGCTGTTACTGCTGACACTGGGCATTGCCGCCCTGGGCAAATACCTCTTCACCTCGACCAAATCGACTCCAACGACCGGAGCAAGCTCATGAACCGTTCAATCACCTCACTCATGCTCTCCTCCGCCCTGCTGCTGGGTGGTGCCGCCACGGCGCAGGCTGCCATGCCTGACGAAGCCACGCTCTACATGAATCCGGAGTGCGGCTGCTGCCACGAATACGCCCGCCTGCTGGAGGAGCGCGGCGTCGCGGTCACCGTCATCGACGATGTGGAGGTCGGCAAAATCAAGCAGCAGGTCGGGCTGCCCTATGGCAAAGGCTCCTGCCACACCACGCTGATGGGTGACTATGCCATTGAGGGCCACGTGCCCTTCGAGGCCATCGAGACGCTGTTCAAGCAGCGCCTGAACGTTGGCGGGATCGGCCTGGCCGGCATGCCTATCGGCACACCGGGCATGCCCGGGCCCAAGCAGGGCGACTGGGAGGTCTACCAGTTCACCGACCAGGAGCCCATGCCGTTCATGACCCTGTAGTCGACACCACGCGTTCCCGTTCAACAAACGGGAGCGCGTTCCATCTACCTCAGTGACAATCGTTCTTTAGCCAGGTCTCGAAGGCATCCGCTCTCATCGGCCTGGCGATGTAGTAGCCCTGAATCTCATCGCACGCCATTGAGCCAAGCAGCTGATGAGCACGCGCATTCTCCACGCCCTCAGCAACGACGCTGTAGCCCAGGTCGTGCGCCATCGTAATCATGGACTTGACCAACGTTTCGGTGCGGGGATTCACGCCTAGCTCACTGATGAAACAGCGGTCGATCTTGACCACATGGGCCGGGATTTCATGCAGGTACGAGAGGCTGCTGTAGCCGGTACCGAAGTCATCGATGGCAATTCGGATGCCTGCCGCGATGAGTGTTTCAAGCTGAGACGCAGCCGCCCTACCCTGGCCGATCAATGCACTTTCGGTCAGCTCCAGTTCAATGGCATCGCTCGTCAGGTTGGCATGTGCCATCTCCGAGAGCAGACGCTCGGCAAAGTCATCCTCCTCCAGATTGGTCGCCGAGACGTTGATCGAGAGACGCAGGGCCAGCCCTTGCCGCTGCCAGGCAGCCGCCTGGTGGACCGCATGGCGTACGACCCAACCGGTCAATGGCCGAACCATGGGTGTATTTTCTACTAGAGGGATGAATTCAGCAGGCGATACATCGCCAAGCGTCGGATGGTGCCAGCGCAGCAGCGCCTCGGCTCCCAGGCACGCACCGTTTGCCTGGGAAACCCTGGGCTGGAAAACCAGGTGAAGCTGGTCATTGGAGCTCAAGGCTTGCCTGGTATCGGTCAGCAGCGTAAAGCGACGCTGGAAGCTATCGTCCAGGGCTTCCGAAAACAGCCCGACACCTGATTCGGCCTGGCGTGCATCGAGACAGGCGCCATGGGCGCTACGCAGGATTTCATCTATGGTCGACTCACCCAGACGAAAGGGAGCGATGCCAATAGCCGGATGCACCAGAACCGGCACGGCCCCTGCCGACTCCTGCCCTATCAGGGCACGGCGCAGGCGCAGCGCTTCCTTCAGCAGCTTCGCCCCGTCGTCAAGCTCGGTCAGATGGGCGAATTGGCATCCACCAAGATGATAGAGGGTGCTCTGCATACCAAGCGTGGCCTGCAGGCAGCGAGCAGAAACCCGACACAGCTCATCCAGAAAGGCGGGACCCATGGTACGGTGCAGCGCACTCAATTCGCCGGCCTCGACGACCTCCGTAAATAGCACAGCCCGAAGAGAGCCCGGATCATCCCGCTCAAGGTCCAGCAAGTCCTCAGCCAGCTGATGCCTGTTCGACAAACCGGTCAGCGGGTCGACTCTGCCAAAGGCATGCTGCAGCTCTATCTGGGCCATGACCATGGCGGCAAGGTCACGCAGCGTGGCCTGTTCCTGCTCGGTGACCGCGCGCGGCTCATGACCCAGCACGCACATGGCACCCAGCGTGTGGCCATCACGCGTCAACAGCGGTGCACCAGCGTAAAAGCGTATCCCCGACTGAGCCAGTGGGCTATCTCGGTAGCAGCTGGATTTCAGAAGATCGGGGATGACGAGAACCTGCGAAGAGTCCGACACTTCGGCGCAGGGTGCCTTGTGACGCGGGATTTCGCGGTGTTCGACACCCACCCTCGACTTGAACCATTGGCGGTTCTCATCGGTAAGCGACACGGCCGCAATCGGGAGGTCGAACAGCTGACTTGCCATACGAGTAAGCCGATCGAAACTCTCGCAGGGTGGTGTATCCAGCAGGTTGAGCTGATGAAGCGCGTACAGACGTTCCTGTTCCTGTGTAGACATCGTTGGAAACAGACTCGGTGATGAAAGACGAGGGCAAAATAGCAGCCTGCAATAACCAGCCCCAATGAATGAATTCTATGGAGTCCAGTAAATTTAGGCTCTCATCCACCCTAGCCCTGCCTTCGGCTGATTACCAATTGGTGACCAGGTATCGGCTGAAGGCGAGCACCGCCAGCAGATAGAAGAAGGCCTGGTGCTAGTCGATTCGCTCACGAAGTGACATGGCCCGCTCGCGCCTGAGTCAGGCTAGACCAGGAGTCAGGCCTTGGTGACGTAGCGCAGAATCTCGACGACCTGGTCGGTAGTGGTCGCCCATGCCATGGCCTGGGCATCGACTTCCTTGAGCGGATGGATGATCTCCTCGCCATGCAGGGTGACATAGGGCTTGCCCAGTGCCGCACAGTAGCCGGCATCGAAAGCGGCGTTCCACTGCTTGTACTTGTCACCGAAACGAACCACCACCAGGTCGCTCTGCTCGATCAGCGTCTTGGTGCGGATGGCATTGACCTTGGACGATTTGTGATCGCGCCAGAACGGATTGCTCTCCTCTCCGAGGTGGTCTCCGGCGGCATCGCTGGCCGCATGGTCGGTCACCGCCGAGGTGAAGACAATGTCCAGGCCGGCCGCCTCGGCGCCGCGCTGAATCTCGTCGCGCCAGTCGGTGTGAATTTCACCCGAAAGATAGACGTAAAAGCTCATGATTCCTCCAGCAGAGTTGAATTTTGGGCGCCCATCATAGCCTAGGTAACCGCTCTTGACTTCCAGTCGGTGCATTCCCAAGGCGTAAGCCATAGCCTACAGAAAGAGAATCCGTAGGCTGACAGGCGAACCGCAAACAGCCAGCTACACTAGCCACGACTCACAGTCCCCTGCACAGCAGTCGTGAGCTCCCTTGCATTTAGGCCCGCTCCCTGCGGGCTTTTTTTCGAATTCAGGACTGTACCGTTTCAATCAAGCAGGCTGTCACCGACGGCGATGAACTGGCCCCGGCCTTCGAGCAGGGTGGCATTCTGGCCGAAGTATGCCCCTGGGCGAAACGGCTGGGTCTTCATTTCCATCAGGGTCTTGAGCGGCTCGCCGGGGATCGCGATGTTTCCGGTCGCCTGGTCCACCGTGGTGATCTTGCAGCGCTGGCAGGGCTTGCGTATGCCGAAGCGGTAGCCCTCGGGAGAACCAAGCTCACTCCACCCGTCCTCGGCAAAGGGGGCGGCTCCCTCCACCACGATATTGGGGCGAAAGCGGTTCATCGGCAGTGGCGAAAGCCCCTTGCGCTGCAGCGTCTGGTTGAGCGCTGCCAGCGACGCCTCCGAGGCAATCAGGAAGGGGTAGCCATCGGCGAAGGCGGTGTGGGCGTTCTCGCCCTGCTGGTAGAAGGGCTCGACGGCACGATGCTCGTCCGGTGCAAAGCGCACCAGACGCAGCCCGCTGCCTTTCCAGTCGCCCAGCACGGTTTTCAACCACTGCGCCGCCTCGGGGCCTTCGTCCAGCGCCCGGCAGGCATCTTCCCAGACATAGGCCGTCAGCGACGGCTGGCCGCTGCGTGCCAGCTCGATGGCCAGCGGCGCCACCTCGGGATGTTCCAGCAGCAGCCGGTCGCTTTCCAGGCGGACTGCGATCCGAGCCATGGCCGGCATCTGCCGCTGGGTCACGAAACGTCCCACATCGTCCACCACCATCCAGTTTCGATCATGGGCGATACCTCGTTCACCGAGTTCCGCCCGCTCCAGGGTAATTCCACTCAGCGACTTGACCGGATACAGATGGATTCCCGAAATCTTCACGTCGACCTCCCCATGTCCTTCACCCCAGTCGTTTACCAGCGTAGCGGCTAGGCGACAGCATACACCTGCCCGTCGTTGAGCCCACTCGCTGTCGCCTGTCCATGCCTCAATGCGGCTTCCACCTCGCTGCTACACTGCGTTGGTAACAACCTCAATCATGCGAGGGACAAGCATGTCCGATGTCGTGAAACACCGCCTGGCCCTGCACCTGTCGTGCTCCTCTCTTCGACAAACGGCCCTGCTGGCGACCGCTTCACTGCTGCTGACACTAGCTGCCCCCAGTATCGCCGATGAAGGCCCCATTACCTGGCAGCCGGCCCTGCAGATCGCCAGCGGTGAAGCCCATGTGGGGCCCTGGCGCATGAACGAGTCGGACTTTCGCTACGTGGACGACCCAACGGTTGCCCTGCACCAGGACGGCACCGCAGCGGTACTCTGGGTCGACCAGGCGCAACAGGACGTTTTCTTCCAGGCTATCGATCGTAACGGCGAACCACAGCACGACGAGCCCACCAACGTATCACGCAGCGGCGATACCTTCTCCTGGCTGCCCCGGTTGGTGATCGCTGGCGACGATCCCGACACCCTCTACGTACTCTGGCAGGAGATTATCTTTTCCGGCGGAAGCCATGGCGGCGACATCCTGTTCGCCCGTTCGCAGGATGGCGGCATGACGTTCAGCGAACCACTCAACCTCTCCCGGTCACGGGAAGGCGCCGGCAAGGGGCGGCTGACCGAGCAGCGCTGGGACAATGGCAGCCTGGATCTGGCCGAAGGCCCGGATGGCACCATCTGGGCCGCCTGGACGGCCTATGAAGGCGACCTGTACATCAGCCATTCGCAGGATGGCGGCAACACCTTCGCTCAACCCCAGCCGGTCGCCAGGGACGACGCCCGCCCCGCCCGAGCTCCCAGCCTTGCCGTGGATGACGAAGGACGGGTACATCTGGCCTGGAGCGTTGGCGAAGACCCGGCCGCCAACATTCACTACACACTGTCAGACAGCAGCGGGGCCATCCTGGCAGAGCCTGCCGTCGTCGCTACCTCTCGGGGGCACTCTGACGCCCCCTCCCTGGCGGTAGATGCAAACGGTACCTTGCACCTGGCCTATGCCGAGGCCGCCGACGGCCCCGGCCAGCCTTCCCGCCTTTACTATACCCGTGCCGACCATGGCGAACGTTTTGCCACCCCTCGGCCATTGGTCGAGGAGCAGAGCGAAGACGCTGCCGGGCATGGGTATCCATCGATTGCAGTGGCCGGAAGTCATGTCCACCTGACCTGGGAGCGCTTCCCCGACCCACGCCAGCGGCCTCGCGGGCTGGGCATCATGCACTCATGGGATAGCGGCGAGACATTTTCGTCCCCCAGCATCGTGCCGGAAAGCGTGGTGGACATCGGCTTCAACGGCAACCTTCAGGGGCTGTTGACCCGCAAGCTCGCGGTGAACCACAACGGCGACATCGCCGTGGTAAACAGCACCTTTCAACCTGACGAGGCCAGCCATGCCTGGTTGATCCGGGGACGGTATGAGCGCTGACAAGCGGGCCGGGATCCGCGACAATGCGGCCCCCCGATGGCAATAGGAGAATCGGCATGTCACAGGCATGGAAGCAGTATCGTAGCGCTCCACAGCCGGGAACGCGCCTCATGCGATTCGAGGAGCTACCGCCCGGAGATACTCGCTCGTTGACCCTTCAGAGCGAGAATGGCAGCTTTCCGCTGCTGCTCTTGCGCCTGGACGAGATCCCTCTCGCCTACGTCAACGCCTGCCCTCACCAGTACCTGCCCCTGGACCAACGAGGCAAGCGCGTTCTCAGCCAGGATGGTGAAGCACTTCGCTGCACCAATCACGACGCCACTTTCTCCGCCCGTACCGGTGAGGGGCTCAGCGGCCACGGCGAGGGCTGCGCCCTGGACCCGGTACCGCTGAGCGTCGATGACGACGGTTGGCTGGTGATCGGCAACGCTGAATAGCGCTGGTCTCACCTGCAAGGCCCTGATGAAAACTATCAGAAAATTTGATGGGCCTTCCCACTTCCCATAGGCCAAATTCATACGTAACCTTTGCTGCTTAGCCTTTTCTTGCCAAGGATGACGCATGTCGCCGGCCGATACGCTCCGCCTGATTCTGCTCTCGTCGCTGTGGGGCATGTCATTCATCTTCATGCGGGTGGCGGTCCCCGAGTTCGGCCCGGTGCCGCTGATCCTGGTGCGGATGGGCGTGGGCGCCCTGCTGCTGATTCCGCTGCTGCTCAGCCTGCGCTACCTGAAGCTGGTCTGGGAAAACAAGGGCGGGCTGCTGCTGCTCGGCCTGGTCAATCACGTGCTGCCATTCGTCCTGCTGGCACTGGCCACGGTGCGCCTGGAGGCTGGCTTCACCTCGCTGATCAACGCCACCACCCCGATCTTCACCGCGCTGCTGGGGGCTCTGTTCTTCACGACACCGGTGCAACGCCAGCAGTACCTGGGACTCGCCCTCGCCTTCGCCGGGGTCTATGTGCTCTCTGCCAACCGGCTGGATTTTGCGCTGGGTGGTGACGGCTGGTTCATTCTATCGGCGCTGGGGGCCACCTTCTGCTATGGCGTCGCCAGCAATTATTCCAAGACCTATCTCTCGCATCTTCCGGTTCGCGTCCTGGCGGCGGGCAGCACGGCGATGTCGGCACTGATCCTGCTCATCCCCGGCCTGCTGCTGTGGCCGACCGAACCCATCAGCGGACTGGCCTGGGCCAACGGCCTGAGCCTTGCGGTGTTCAGTACCACCGTGGCATTCCTGCTCTATTTCGGGCTGATCTCCAGCGCCGGGGCGACAGCCACCTCGACGGTCACCTTCCTGGTACCGGTCAGCGCGCTGCTCTGGGGCTACCTGCTGCTTGGGGAAGTGCTCAGCCTGCAGATACTGGTCGGCATGGCGATTACCCTGGTAGGTACCGCCGTCGCCACTGGCATCCTGCGGCTGCGTCGCCGGACGTTGACCTGACGACCATCCGGGGCTTATTCACCACGCTGTCAGCCAGCGTTGCAGACTGCAAAAAGCCCATAGCAGATGGCATCCCGCTTGCTATGCTCAGGAAGATGCCGGGCATAGTCGCGTCCGCGTTTCACCCACGACGAGCCCCATGGACCATGACGCTTGTCCATGAACCCGGCAGGTCTACTCTGCATGGGGACAAAACCATGAAAAAAACAAACGCAGTGGGCATTGCATTGGCGGGTCTGGTGGTCACTGGCAGCCTGACCTCCACTCTTGCCCTGGCACATTCGTCTGACGCCCTGAAGGGGGAAGATGTCGCCGCACTGGTCGAGTCGATTCGAATTGCCACCCAGCGATTCGAGGACGTCGACGTGGCCTTGGCCGAGGGCTACATTCCTGACCCCACCGGCCAGTGCGTCAGCGCGGCTGCAGAGGGGTTGCCCGCCGAACTCGGAGACATGGGTATCCATTACCTGCGCCCCGACCTGCTGGGAATAACGGCAACCGAGCCGCGGATCGACGGCACCGGAACCCATACCGACTTTCTCAATCCCTCCATCCTGCTCTACGAACCGCAGCAAGACGGCTCACTGGTGCTGGTAGGAGTCGAGAACCTGGTGTTCCAGAAGGCCTGGGAGGAGGCGGGCAATACCGAGCCGCCCACCTTCGCTGGCCGCGCCTGGGACTACATGGCCAACGATCCCGAGACCGCCATCGACGAAGCACACGGCTTCGCTCCTCACTACGACCAGCACGTGTGGTTTCGGGACAATGCTGTCACCCATCTCGAGCCCTTCAACCCACTGGTGAGCTGCGCCCATCACACCCTGTGAAGCGATAGGCTACCGTAGCAGCACTCGGCGGTAACACCAGAGCTCGAAAAAAGGCGGCAGTGGCCAATTCGCCACTGCCGCCTCTTCGCACTCCGCAGAGCCTCAGAAGTTAGGCTTGCGCTTCTCGACGAAGGCGCTCATGCCTTCGCTCTGCTCCTCACCGGCGAAGCAGCAGGCGAACAGGGCCGTTTCCAGGGCCAGGGCGCTGTCCAGGTCCTGGTCCATGCCGTCGTGAACCGCCTGCTTGGCACCGCGCACCGCCAGGGGGCCGTTGCCGGACAGCTGCTTGGTCAGCTCATCGGCATAGGCTTCGAGCTCGGCCTGGGGCATGACGCGGTTGACCAGTCCGATGCGCAGGGCTTCCTGAGCATCGATCTTGCGGCCGGTGGTGACCAGGTCCAGCGCCATGGCCGGACCGACCCGGCGCGGCAGGCGCTGGGTGCCGCCGAAGCCGGGAATGACCCCCAGCAGCACTTCCGGCTGACCGAAGACGGCATTATCGCTGGCTACCGCCCAGTCGCAGGCCAGCGCCAGTTCGCAGCCGCCGCCAAGACAAAAGCCATTCACCAGGGCGACCACCGGCACCGGGAGCGTTTCCAGTCGCTTGATGGTACGCAGTGCCTGGCCGGCGAAGGCCCGCGCCTCCTCCGGCGTCTTCTCGCGCATCTCGGTGATATCGGCACCGGCGACGAAGGACTTCTCGCCGGCGCCGGTAATCAGCACGCCGCGCAGGTCGTCGCGCTTCTCCAGGTCCGTCAAAACCGCTTCCAGCTCGGCGAGCACGGCACTGTTCAGCGCGTTCAATGCCTTGGGCCGGGTGATGGTCAGGCGTACGATGCCATCGCGATCATCAATCTCGATCAGCTTCTCGCTCATGTGGGGCTCCTGATCAATGCAAACGCATTCGTGTTGAAGGGATACCGACCTACCCTAGCGAACGCTTGGTAGGTCGGCAATCCTTTCTTTCGTCGGGGAAACGCTATCGCAGTTGGAGTCACGGCACTCAAATAACGGGGCTGATCCGCGGGCAGGCCTACGCGGAGGCGCTGTAAACCCATCCCTGGGCGCTACTTTTTCCTTCCCTGGAAAAAGACCTCCGCTTCGACCTGCCCACGGCGCCCCTCGAGGTGCCCTGGTAACCCTTACTCTGTTTGACGAGAGCGAATTCAGTTGTATACGTGGAAGCCTCGCCCACTCTTCCGCCCCAGGTAGCCGGCGGCCACCATGCGCCGGAGCAACGGGCAGGGCCGGTACTTGGGATCGCCGAAGCCCTCCTGCAGCACCTCCATGATCGCCAGGCAGACATCCAGGCCGATCAGGTCTCCCAGCGCCAGCGGCCCCATGGGGTGGGCGGCACCGAGCTTCATCGACTGGTCGATGTCCTCGGCGGTCGCAGCCCCTTCCTGCAGCAGGAAAGCGGCTTCGTTGATCATGGGCACCAGCAGGCGGTTGACGGCGAAGCCCGGCGAGTCGGCGATGGCTACTGCGGTCTTGCCCAGGGCCTCGGCCAACGCCTCGATCTGCGCCACGGTGGCATCAGAGGTCTGCTCGGCGCGAATCACCTCGACCAGCTTGAGTACCGGTACCGGGTTGAAGAAGTGCATGCCCACCACACGCTCGGGACGCTCGCACACCGCGGCAAGCCGGGTCAGCGACAGCGATGAGGTGTTGGAGGCAAGGATTGCCTCATGGCTCAGGCGGCTGAGGTCGCGGAACAGTTTTTCCTTCAGCGCCGGCTGCTCCGGTGCTGCTTCGATGATCACGGCACAGTCGCGCAGGGCGTCCAGGGCCGTGGTCACCGCCAACCGCTCCAGAGCCGACCCCTTGTCGGCCTCGGAGAGCTTCTCCTTGGCCACCAGCTTGCCCAGCCCCTTGTCGATAGCCGCCTGGGCACGGGTAAGCTGTTCGTCGGCCACGTCATAGAGCTGAACCGAGAAGCCGCTTGTCGCCAGAACCTGTGCAATGCCCTGCCCCATAGTCCCCGCGCCGACCACACCAATCTGCTGTGAGTTCATCTATTCACTCTCCTGTAGGCGTTATGACTTGCGCGCTTCTTCACGCAGCACGAACTTCTGGATCTTGCCGGTGGAGGTCTTGGGCAGTTCGCTGAAGATCACCGTCTTGGGCACCTTGAAGCGGGCCAGGTGCTCCCGGCAGTGCGCGATGATGTCCGCTTCGGTGACCTCGCCGTAGCCTACCTTGAGCTTGACGAAGGCGCAGGGGGTCTCACCCCACTTCTCGTCGGGCTTGGCCACCACCGCGGCCTCTTCCACGGCCGGGTGCGAATAGATGGCGTTTTCCACCTCGATGGTGGAGATGTTCTCGCCACCGGAGATGATGATGTCCTTGGAGCGGTCCTTGATCTCGATGTAGCCGTCCGCATGCCAGACCGCCAGGTCGCCGGTGTGATACCAGCCGCCCTCCAGAGCCTGCTCGGTTGCCGCCTCATTCTTGAGGTAGCCCTTCATCACGTTGTTGCCACGCATCAGGATCTCGCCAACGGTCTCGCCGTCCTTGGGTACGGGCTCCAGGGTATTGGGATCGGCGACACAAAGCGCTTCGAGCATGTGGTAGCGCACGCCCTGGCGCGACTTGATCTTCGCCCGCTCCTCCACCGGCAGTTCATCCCACGCCTCGCGCCAGGCACAGACGGTCACCGGGCCATAGACCTCGGTGAGGCCGTAGACGTGGGTCACCTCGATGCCCATCTTCTCCACACCGGAGATGACCGAGGCGGGAGGCGCGGCACCGGCGGTGGTGACCTTCACCGGATGGTCGAAGTCGCGCTTGTCCTCATCGGGGAGATTGACCAGGCCGTTGAGCACGATGGGCGCGCCGCTGAAATGAGTCACACCCTCGTCGGCGATAAGCGCCATGATCTTCCTGGGATCGACCCTGCGCAGGCACACGCTGGTACCGGCATTGGCAGCGATGGTCCAGGGGAAGCACCAGCCGTTGCAGTGGAACATCGGCAGCGTCCAGAGATAGATCGGGTGGTGTGGCATGGCCCACTCGAGGATATTGCTTACCGCATTCAGGTAGGCGCCGCGGTGATGGTAGACCACCCCCTTGGGCTTGCCGGTGGTGCCGGAGGTGTAGTTGAGCGAGATCGCCTGCCACTCATCCTCGGGCAGCCGGTAGGCGTAGTCCGGGTCGCCCTCGGCCAGCAGCGCCTCGTACTCCAGCCCACCGATATGGCGGACTTCGCCCTCGAAGAGGGCATCGTCGACGTCGATCACCAGCGGCTTGATGGCCAGCTGTGAGACAGCTTCCTCGACGACGTCGGCAAACTCCGGGTCCACCAGCACCACCTGGGCCTCACCGTGCTCGAGCATGTAGGCGATGGCCTCGGCATCGAGGCGGATGTTCAGCGTATTGAGCACGCAGCCGGCCAGCGGCACGCCGAAGTGCGCCTCGAACATGGCGGGCACATTGGGCAGCATGGCGGCTACCGTCTCGCCTGGCTTGATGCCGCGTTTTTCCAGCGCCGAGGCGAGCCGGCGACAGCGCGTCCAGGTCTCGCTCCAACTGCGGCGGACGTCACCATGCACTACTGCCGGATAATCCGGGTAGATGGAAGCGCTGCGCTCGATGAAGGTCAGCGGCGACAGTGGTACGTGGTTGGCCTGCGTCTTGGGCAGGCCCTGTTCGAAGATGCTGTTGTTCATGGTGGGCTCCGGGTGAGTATCTTTTTTATTGGTGCTGAATTCACCGGCTGCCGGTAAGGCAACCGGAGGTAAGCTGCTCAGGGAAGCGTGACCTCGTAGTCGGCCAGGCATGCCATTCCTGCTTCGATCACGCTGCGGTTGGCTCGGCCGACCGGCAGCCACTGGCGCAGGGCGAAATCGGCCGCGGCCAGCTTGGCCTGGTAGAACGGCTCGTTGCTGCCTGCCGCTTGAGCGGCACGGGCCTTGAGTGCGGCCCGCCCCATCTGCCAGGCGCACAGCACGTGACCTGCCAGGCTAAGGAACGGTGTGGCGTAGGCCTGAATGGCATCCGGCCCTAGCTCGGAATCAGAGCCCTGCTCGAGCACGCGCTGCATGGCAGCCTCCAGATCGGCGGCCCCGGCGGCCAGGCTCTCGCCGAGGGCGGCGAGCTCGCCGTCCTCACGCAGTTCGCTGGCGGTGGCCTCGACCTCCTCGATCAGCCCGGCCAGGGCGGCACCACCATCGCGCTGAAGCTTGCGGCCGGCCAGGTCGAGTGCCTGGATGCCGTTAGTGCCCTCGTAGATGGGCGCAATGCGAGCATCGCGCAGCAGCTGTGCGGCGCCGGTCTCCTCAATGAAGCCCATGCCACCATGAACCTGTACGCCCATGGAGGCGATGTCCACGGCCTGGTCAGTGGAGAATGCCTTGACTACGGGAATCAACACGTCGGCACGGGCCTGGGCAACCTCACGCTCGCCATCGCCACCATGTCGCGCCACGTCGAGCTGGGCCGCACAGTAGAGCGCCAGGGCACGCAGGGCGTCGGTGCGAGCGCGCATGGAAAGCAGCATGCGCCGCACGTCGAGGTGCTCGCTGATGGTGGCTTCCCTACCGCGGACCTTGCCCTGCACCCGATCCAGCGCATAGGCGAAGGCATGCTGGCAGGCGCGCTCGGCCACGCCGATACCCTGAATGCCAACCTTGTGACGCGCTTCGTTCATCATGGTGAACATGTGGTTGAGGCCGCGCCCCTCCTCGCCCACCAGGTAGCCAATGGCACCGTCGCCTTCGCCGAAGCTCAGGGTGCAGGTGGGCGAGCCGTGGATGCCGAGCTTGTGCTCGATGGAGGCACAGGTCACGTCGTTGCGCTCACCCAACGAGCCGTCGGCATTGACCAGGAACTTGGGCACCAGGAACAGCGAAATGCCCTTGTTGCCTTCCGGCGCATCCGGTTTGCGTGCCAGCACCAGGTGAACGATGTTCTCGGCGGCATCGTGCTCGCCCCAGGTAATGAAGATCTTCTGGCCGAACAATCGGAAATGATCGCCCTCTTCATCAGGGCATGGAACAGCCCGGGTGCGCACCTTGGAAAGATCGGAGCCGGCCTGGGGCTCGGTGAGGTTCATCGTACCGGTCCAACTCCCCTCCACCAGCTTGGGCAGGTAGGACGCCTTGAGCGCGTCGCTGCCATGGTGTGCCAGTGCCTCGATGGCGCCGGCGGTGAGCATTGGACAGAGTCCCAGTGCCATGTTCGCGCCGTGAAGCATCTCCTGTACCGAACTTGCCACCACTTCGGGCAGACCCTGGCCGCCCAGCGCCTCGGAGACGCCGATGCCGTTCCAACCGCCCTCGGCATAAGCCTGATAGGCCTCGATGAAGCCATCGGGCAGTGTCACGCCGCCATCACTACGGCGGGTGCAGCCCTGCTGGTCGCCGCTGGCATTCAGCGGCCCCCATACCTCGCCCGCCAGCCTGGCTGCCTCCTCCAGCACCGCTTCAACCAGGTCGGGGCTGGCCTCTTCGAAACCAGGCAGGGCGAGCGAACGGTGCTCGAGCAGTTCCTCGAGCACGAAGCGAAGATCGCGAACAGGAGCAACAAAGGGGAACATGGCGACACCTCAAAAAAATGATAGCAGAAATAGTAGATTCACTACTTTTCGTTAACCATTATCCCTAGGTCGCAGGCAATTAACCAGTCAAAGGCAACTCACCCGACAAAGGCAGTGCGCCCGATACACAGGTATCGGGCGCAGAAAAATGACGGGGCGGACTATTCAATCGCTTCAGTCGCGGGAGGAGCTCGTCGTCTCGTCAACCAGCTGCTCATGATCGGGCGCTTCCGCGTGACGCGGTTCCTCATCTTCATAGTAAGCGATATGCGCCTCATCGGGAGGCGGCGGGCCAACCAGTGGCTCGACCGTCTCCACATCCGGCACTGCGTCGGACAGGTCCTCGACATGCTCATGCTCGGTTGCGCCTTGCATCAGCTCCTCGGTTACCGCCAGCTCGGCGCCGGCCGAGGACATTGGCGTCGTTGGCGTGAACGGTGCCACCGGCAACGGCGCCGGACGCACGCTACGCCGCCAGGCGAAGAAGGCCACCATGCCGATGCTCATGGCTCCGAAGGCCCAGAACAGGCCCGCATCGCCCACCGCCGCCATGACCGGCGAAATCAGCGGCGGACTCACGGTGGAGCCGATGGCATTGATCAGCAGCAGGCCCTGGCTCATGCGCACCAGGGCACCTGCCGGGGCACGGTCCGCGGCATGGCCGACCGCGACCGGATAAAGCGCGAAGACGCCGCCACCGAGCAGGAAGAGCAGCCCCGCCATCACCCAGATATTCGGCGGCAACAGCAGCATGCCCGCCGATATCAGCGTACAGAAGGTGCCGATCAGGATCAGCACCATCTGGCGATCGTGGCGATCGGACCAGCGGCCGATGGGATACTGCAGCAGCATCGCCCCCAGGATCACCACGGCCATCATCTGGCCGATCTGATTCACCGTCAGGCCGATACGCTGCAGATAGAGCGGCAGCAGCGAATAGACGGCGGCCACCGCCAGCCCGGAGCCAAAGCTGCCCATGACCCCGGTAGGCGTCAGGGTGATCAGACGTATCGGCGAGAGCGGCTCGGCATGCTCGATCAGGGGGGACACCCGCGGGATCATCGCCATGGGCAGCACCGACAGCGACGCCAGCATGCCGATCACCATGAAGGGTGCGGTGACACCCATGGCATCGGTTACACCCAGCAGCAACTGGCCGAGGACACCGGCGGCATACAGCGAGATCATGTAGAGCGCCAGCAGCCGGCCACGAACCTTCTGGTCACCGGACGTGAGCAGCCAGCTCTCGATGACCAGATAGACCCCCACGGTGGCCCAGCCGCCGATCAGGCGCAGCCCGAACCAGGAGATGGGGTCGAGCCATAGCCCCTGCAGCAGCACCGTGACCGCAACCAGCGAAGCAAAGGTGCCATAAGCGCGGATATGGCCAATGCGCAGCAGCAGCCGGTCATTGAACATCGCCCCCAGCGCCAGGCCGATGAAGTAGGCCGAAGAGACCCAGCCGATGACCACCGGCGACTCGCCTGCGGCATCCAGGCGCAAGGTGATCAGCGTGGCCAGGAAGCCATTGCCGATCCCCAGAATGAAAAGCCCCAGCAGGGGCGCCAGGGCCATGGCCAGCAGTTGCCGCGACATGAAGGGCCTCTCGACAGCGGTGGAAGAAACAGGAATTAAGGCAACGATGGGAAACAGTGTGGCAGGACCTGCCGAGATTGCCCGCCACGCCTGAGTGCCACACAGAAAGAAGCACCGCTGAGGCGGGATGACGCGGCGCAAATCATACGCCGCCGACACCATAAGTCAACGCCGAAATAGCCCCTGCAGGGCTGTATAACGGCGGCTTATCGAAACGCGACTACAGCCTCCATGAATCGTTGGGTCGGGAGTGCATTCACCATGGCTTGCGCTGCAACAGGGCTACATCCGAAGCAGGCAGCTCGAGGCGCATATCGAGATGATGGGCCAGCCATTCAAAGGTGGCGTCGCTGAAGAAAATCACATGGGTGGGATCGAGAATATAGTGCCAACGGGGGAAGGTCTCCCACCTGGTGACCCGCTTGGTCATCAGCCCCAGCCAGCCAGCGGGCCGCAACATGCCAGCCAGCCGTTCGAGTTCAAGCCCCGGCTCGAAGAGATGTTCCGCCACTTCAGTGGCGGTAATAAAATCGTACTGCCGCTCGAGCACCACCCTGTCAGCGGCATAGAAAGGATCGTAGATCGCCATGGGATGCCCCGCCTCCTCGAACATGACCGACAGCGTCGGGCCAGGGCCGGCACCGAAGTCGAGGCCTTGGGCAGCCGGTGCCAGCCGTTCGCGCAGCGGCGTGTAAAGCCGTGACAGGAACTGCCGGTAACCAGCGTCGTCGGGGCTGTTGCGATGCTGGTCATAGACTGCTTTCTCTGCCTCAGGAGCAAGGCGCTGATCAGGAGGCACGAAGACCAGCCAACAGTTGGTGCAACGGTGATAGTCACGCCGTGCATCCCGATGAAAATATGGCGTTTCGGCGGATGCACATAGCGGGCAGGTCAGCATCATCGTATCCTTCTGAGCTTGACGACTTGAGCATATAAAAAAACGATCACAACGAGGAGGCCGGCAATGCTGTCAGGTCTGGACCACCTGGTCATCACCGTGACCGATATTTCTCGCGCCGTGGACTTCTATTCCCGGGTTTTGGGGCTGGAGGTGCGCTACCGCGACCGTGAGCGCGTCGACCTGCTGCTCGGCGACGTTGCCCTGCGCCTGCACTGGACCGCCACCGACATCGAACCCCGGGCCGCCACCCCAACGCCGGGGAGCCTCGACCTCTGCTTGCGCAGCCTGCTGCCGCTGGACGAAGTACAGCGGCACCTGGAGGCGCTGGATGTCGAGGTGGAGCTCGGCCCGGTCGACCGTCAGGGCGCCACCGGCCCCATCGAGTCGCTCTACCTGCGCGACCCGGACGGCAACCTGCTGGAGATCAGCCGTCCGCTGAAGACCGCCAGCGAATAACCGCTTCACTGGCATTGTCTCATCTGGCCGGTATCATTGGTGTCACTGGCCAAGTCAGCAACACACCTCGCCATTCACTTGCTGGACGTGACATGACCGATAACCTGCATCCTGATGATAACCGTGACCACCGGGCCGTGACCGATCCGGGGTCGCCCGACACCACCATACCCATCGTGATCTATGCGCTGTTTCTTGCCGGCATCATCAGCGGCGGGCTGACGCAGCTGGTCGGTGTGGTGATCGCCTATGTCTACCGCGGCAAGGGGCCTCACTGGCTCGATGAGCATTATCGCTACCATATCCGCACCTTCTGGATGGCGATGCTCTACTTTGCGGTCTCCGGCCTGCTGACGCTGATCATGATCGGCTTCATCACCTGGCTACTGGCGGTGATCTGGCTGGTGATTCGCTGCGTGAAAGGGCTCAAGAGCCTGCAGGAGAAGCGCGCGCCCGATAATGTGGATACCTGGCTGTTCTGACGCTCATGAGCGCATCACGACCCCGTTCCAGCGCCATCCAGGCGCGTCTTGCCACCACGCTGTGGCGCACCCTCGCCGGCCGTCGTCTCGCCAGCCTGTGGCGCCTTTCCCGGCTGATCGGTCCGCTGGTGTACCGCCTGAGCCGACGCGAGCGCGACGTCACCGAAATCAATCTCGCCCAGGTCTATCCCGACCAGAGCGCGGCAGCGCGTCGTGGCCTGGCCCGGGACAGCCTGACGCACTCCACCGCCACCATGCTGGAGCTGGGCTTCGCCTGGATGGCCGACCCGAACCGGGTCGAGACCTCCATCGTCGAAGTCCACGGTCGGGAGCTGCTCGACGAGGCCCGCGCCCAGGGGCGGGGCGTCATCGTGCTGGCGCCGCATTTCGGCAACTGGGAGGTGCTCAACTTCTGGCTCTCCAGCCACTTCCCCTTCACTGCCATGTACGAGCCACCCAAGGTCGAGGGACTCGACCCCGTGACGCGAGAGGGTCGCGAGCGCATGGGCGCCAAGCTGGTACCCACCAACCCACGCGGCGTGGCGGCACTGCTCAAGGCGCTCAAGCGCTGCGAAGCCATCGGCATCCTGCCCGACCAGGAGCCCAACTGGGGCAGCGGCGTCTTCGCCCCCTTCTACGGCCGCCTGGCCTATACCGCTACCCTGCTGCCCAAGCTGGTGGCTCGCACCGACGCGCGCGTCGTCACCGGCGTGGCGCGGCGCATTCCCGGCCGCGGCTTCGCCATCCACTTCCTGGCCGCCGACGAGCAGGTCTACTCTCCTGATGAAGAGCAATCGGCTACCGGTGTGAACGCCTGCGTCGAGGATGCTATCGCCCTGGACCCGGCCCAGTACCAGTGGGAGTACAAGCGATACCGCAAGGTGATCGAGGAGCAGGAGGGGCATCCGGACCATGGCTCCTTCCGGCTTTACTAGAGCGCCCCACGAAGTAATTGGAAACAATTTCCAAAAACTTACTTTCCCGATGGCTGGCAACACGGCGCCAGCCTGCTAGACTGCCTGCAACGCTTGACGGGGTGCCGGTGATTCCGGCTGAGATGGCGCAGGGAGCCCAAGGGCGACCTCAGCGCCGATCCCGTGGAACCTGATCCGGGTGAGCAGGGCCGCTGGCCCCGCATGAACCGGCGTAGGGAATCAGGCGAAGGGGTTTGATGACACGTCTCTCTGCGCTCCCCTTCTCTCACGATCCCCCCTGCCCGACTTCAGCCTCGCTCCGGATCCTCGATCACCCGGAGGCTAGATGGGCTACCGCTTTACCGACCTCACCGCCGCCTGCCAGGACGACTGGCGCGCCTATATCGAGCATGACTTCGTGCGCAGCCTCGGGGCCGGCACACTGGCCGAAGACGCTTTCCGCCACTACCTGCAGCAGGACTACCTGTTCCTGATCCACTTCGCCCGGGCCTATGCCCTGGCCGCCTACAAGAGCCGCACCCTGGCCGACCTGCGTCAGGCCCATGAAGGCTTGAAGGCCATCGTCGACGTCGAACTCGCGCTGCACGTCGGCTACTGCCGCGAGTGGGGTATCAGCGAGGAGGCGCTCGCCAGCCTGCCCGAAGCCCGGGCCACCATGGCCTATACCCGCTATGTGCTGGACACCGGCAATCGCGGCGACCTGCTCGACCTTCATGTGGCCCTGGCGCCCTGCCTTATCGGCTACGGCGAGATTGCCAACTGGCTGAATGGCCGGCAGGACACCGTCCGCGGCGAGGCCAACCCCTATGACGCCTGGATCGCAATGTACGAAGGCGAGGAGTTCCAGGGCGCCATGCGCGCGGAGCTGGAGTGGCTCGATGCGCGCCTGGCCGACGTCACCCCGGCGCGCTTCCAGGAGCTGTCGGAGGTATTCCGCGATGCCACGCGACTGGAGATCGATTTCTGGCAGATGGGCCTGGACCGCGCGGACTAGCCCACAGCCATGCAAGACCGTTGCCGCTGCGAAGACGTGAGGGGCGCCGGAGACAGGTCTAAGAGGGGGTCCTATTCCAGGGATGGAATCGGTAGCGCCCAGGGAGGGGTTCACAGCGCCCCCTCGCCGACCTGTCACCGGATCAGCCCCGGGCTTGAGGCAGAAACGTAGCGGCGACGAACCTGCCCGCCGATGATGGCGGGCACCACCACGCTTGACGGGGTGCCGTTGAAAACGGCTGAGATCATGCAGCGCCAACCGGCGTTGGAGCATGGATCCCGTTGAACCTGAACTGGCTAGGACCAGCGTAGGGATCAAGCGACACGCAGAGAGGCCATGGCCGCTCTGCCCCTGTCCTCCCAGCTGTCCTCCCTGACAACGCACAACAGCCGCAATACCCTAGGGAGAACACTCCATGAGCAAAACCCAGCACTTCCTCGCCGATACCGCCATGGTCGACGAGGCCGCCATCCAGCCGCTGCCCGGCTCACGCAAGGTCCATATCGAAGGCTCACGCCCCGACATTCGCGTGCCCTTCCGCGAGATATCGCTGTCACCGACCAAGACCTCCGGCGAGGACGAAGAGAACCCGCCGCTGCTGGTCTACGATACTTCTGGCCCCTATACCGATCCCGAGATCAGCGTCGATCTACGCCGTGGCCTGCCGGAGCTGCGCCGCGCCTGGATCGAGGAGCGTGGCGACACCGAATTCCTCGATGGCCCCACCTCCGAGTACGGCAAGCGCCGCGCCAACGACCCCATGCTCGCCCAGCTGCGCTTCGACCTGAAGCGCACGCCACGGCGCGCCAGGGCGGGGAAGAACGTCACCCAGCTGCACTATGCCCGCCAGGGCATCATCACCCCGGAGATGGAGTTCATCGCCATTCGCGAGAATCAGCGCCGCCAGGCGCTCGGTACCGAGGAAGTCGAGCGGATTCTCGGCCATCAGCACCCGGGCCAGGGCTTCGGCGCACGCCTGCCGGAAGAGATCACCCCGGAATTCGTGCGTGCCGAAGTGGCCGCCGGGCGGGCGATCATCCCCTGCAATATCAACCACCCGGAGTCCGAGCCGATGATCATCGGCCGCAACTTCCTGGTGAAGATCAACGGCAACCTGGGCAACTCGGCGGTCACCTCCTCCATCGAGGAAGAAGTCGACAAGATGACCTGGGGCATCCGCTGGGGCTCGGATACCATCATGGATCTCTCCACCGGCCAGAACATCCACGAGACCCGCGAGTGGATCATCCGCAACGCCCCGGTGCCCATCGGCACGGTGCCGATCTACCAGGCGCTGGAGAAGGTCAATGGCGTGGCCGAGGACCTCACCTGGGAAGTCTTCCGCGACACCTTGATCGAGCAGGCCGAGCAGGGCGTGGACTACTTCACCATCCACGCCGGCGTCTTGCTGCGCTACGTGCCGCTGACCGCCAAGCGTGTCACCGGCATCGTCTCCCGCGGCGGCTCCATCATGGCCAAGTGGTGCCTGTTCCATCACCGGGAGAGCTTCCTCTACACCCACTTCGAGGAGATCTGCGAGATCTGCAAGCAGTACGACGTGGCCTTCTCCCTGGGTGACGGCCTGCGCCCGGGGTCGGTTGCCGACGCCAACGACGAGGCGCAGATGGCCGAACTCAAGACCCTCGGCGAGCTGACCCATATCGCCTGGAAGCACGACGTCCAGGTAATGATCGAGGGCCCCGGCCACGTGCCAATGCATCTCGTGAAGGAGAACATGGACAAGCAGCTGGAGTACTGCGACGAAGCGCCCTTCTACACCCTCGGCCCGCTGGTCACCGACATCGCCCCGGGCTACGACCACATCACCTCCGGCATCGGCGCGGCGATGATCGGCTGGTTCGGCTGCGCCATGCTCTGCTACGTCACGCCCAAGGAGCACCTCGGCCTGCCCAACAAGGACGACGTCAAGACCGGCATCATCACCTACAAAATCGCCGCCCATGCTGCAGACCTTGCAAAAGGTCACCCGGCCGCCCAGCGCCGCGACAACGCCCTCTCCAAGGCGCGATTCGAGTTCCGCTGGGAGGACCAGTTCAATCTCGGCCTGGATCCCGACACCGCCCGGGAGTACCACGACGAGACCCTGCCCAAGGACTCCGCCAAGGTGGCGCACTTCTGCTCCATGTGCGGGCCGAAGTTCTGCTCCATGAAGATCAGCCAGGAAGTGCGCGACTACGCTCGGGACAACGGCCTCGATGGCGATCAGGAAGCGGTGATGAAAGGCATGGAGGAGCAGGCGGAAAAATTCAGGAAGGAGGGTGCCGAGCTCTACAAGGAAGTCTGATCTTTCCCGATGCTTTCTTTCCCGATGCTTGGAAAACTCTGCACGCCGGCCACTGGTCGGCGTGTTTTTTTTCATCCCATGGCGACAGCGAAGAAGGTGCGGATGTAGCCTGTAGCCATGACGGTGGCCGGTACCTGCTTATGCCACCCCTTGTGCAAGGATATAGTGCAGAAGGACAAAACCATGCCCCACCTGCATGTAGCGCTAGTGACAGAGCGCCCCGAAGCCAGCCTGATCCCCCTGCTGCAGCTGCGACCCCAGCGGGTCGTGCTGGTTGCCGGACGGCAGCAGCAACAGACCGCCGAGCGGCTGCAGATCCTGCTACAGCACGAGCTGTCCTCCCATACCGAGTTCCATCGGTGGGACGAGATGCCGGAGCGAGATCCGAAACACATCAGTGAGTTCGCCACTCGCCTGGCCCAATGGCTATCTCAGCAACAGCAGGACGCCCCAGGGCTTACGGTCACCTATGACCTGGCCGACAGTGACAAGCTCACCGCCCTGCTATTCCAGCAGGCCATGAGGCACTGCAAGGCCGACTGGCTGTATGTCGACACCCGTGCCGGCGCGCTCTATCGCTTGGGGCCGGGACTGAATCCCTCGACGCTGGAAGCCGTGGCCATCGAGTCCGTGCTTGATGTCGATACCTTCCTGCAGGCCAACGGCCGCAAGCGCATCAAGGCGCTGTCCGACAACCCGGCCTGGCGCAGCGCCGCCGAACGCCACAAGGCTTTGACCCACTACCTGGGCCACCAGGCCGACAAGCTGGCATGGCTCTTGAGCGAGTTCCATGAGCGGGTTCACGGTTCCCAGGGCGTACTGGTTACGACGGACGCACGCGAAGGCCTACGCCTCGACCCATCCGCCCGCCATCAGCGGCTGAGTCGCGCACCGCACTTCCCTTGCACCGACGCGCTAAGCGAGTTGAATGCTGCCGGCTTGCTCGAGTGGTCGAGTGCCGACCCTCAGCGGGTGAGCTTTTCCTCCCTGGCGGGGGCACTCTACCTCGGCGGCGGATGGCTAACCGAATTTACCTGGCTCTGCACCCAGGAAGTCGGGCTTCACCAGGCCTGCTGTGGGGCCCATATACTCGATCTCAGCGGGCAGCACAACGGCGAGCCCGTGGTCTCCGACTGCCTCGCCGCGCACCACAACCAGCTGCTGTTCATCGAGTGCCTGACCACAGGACCCGGCCCCGATGCCTGTCTTGAGCAGGGACTCAAGCGGCTCCACGCCATGCTCGACCACTCGGCCGGACTGGTCAGCACCCGCCTACTGCTGGCCTGCGGCGAATTCGACCGCGCCCGCCAGCACCTGACCGACCTGCAGCGCAGCCAGGGGCTCGAGGTGGCTGTCATTGAGTGCAGCGAGCTGAAGCTGCTGCCCGACTATCTTCGACACTGGATGGAGACCGGCCGCTGGCCACAGCCCTGAGCTTGTAAACAGCCCTGAGCTTGCAGACAGCCCTGAGCTTGTAAACAGCCATGAGCTTGTAAACAGCCATGAGCTTGTGGAACACACGGAGCCCATTATCGAGTAGGAGGGGGAGTCGCCTCCCCCGTCCTCTCACACCACCGGGCAAACGGTTCCGTACCACGGCGGTTCATGAAGAACGGGTAAGCCTTCTTACCGTATCAAGTACCGAGATCAGACCCAGCCCGTCGAACCACTTCCGCGGCAGGGCCTGATTCATGTGCGAGGCACCCGCATTCCACCAGGCACCTCGTCCGTTCCCCGCTGATTTCCAGGCACGTCGATCGTCCAGACCCAGCGCCAGGAGTTTGCGGCGCCGAGTTCTCGGGCGCTTCCACTGCCGCCAGATCACACAGCGCAGTCGGCGACGTATCCACTGATCCAGCGCTTCCAGCGGGCGTTTCACATCGACGAGGGCGAAATAGCTGGCCCAGCCCCGAAGGACTGGGGTCAGCTCGTCGATCACTCGCCGTATGTGGCGCCCTCTTCCACGCCGGAGGATCTCGCAGACACGCTGCAGCAGACGTTGCAGACTGGCCTTGGCCAACGTCAGTCGTGGCAGCTTGTGCCGGGTCAGCGTGTAGCCCAAGTACCCACGGTGCCAGGGCCGGTCCACCGCGCTCTTGGCACGATTGACCTTAAGCCTGAGCGAGCTCTCGAGAAAATCACTCAGGCTGGCCATGACCCGCTCGCCCGCCCGTCGACTGCGTACGTAGATCTGCATGTCGTCGGCGTAGCGGCAGAAGCGGTGGCCCCGGCGTTCCAGTTCCTTGTCCACGTCGTCCAGCAGGATATTCGCCATCAACGGGCTTAGCGGCCCGCCCTGGGGCGTCCCCTGCCGGCGTGGGGTGGTCAGGCCGTGCTGGAACATCCCCGCTTCCAGGTAGCGGCGGATCAAGCGCAACATCCGCTTGTCGCGAACGCGACGCGCGACCCGCGCCATCAGCAGGTCGTGGTTCACCCGGTCGAAGAAGGCTTCCAGGTCGAGGTCGACCACCCAACGGTGGCCGGCGCCAACATGGGTCTTCATGGCCGAGACGGCCTGCTGGGCGTTGCGCTTCGGGCGATAGCCGTAACTCGATTCGGAAAAGCCCGGATCGAAGATCGGCGTCAGTACCTGCAGCAGCGCCTGCTGGATCAGCCGGTCGGTGACCGTGGGGATGCCGAGCTGTCGCGTCCCACCCTTGGGCTTGGGGATCTCAACGCCTCGGATTGGGCTGGGGTGGTACTCACCGGCCAACAGCCGCTCGCGCAGCGTCGGCCAGTGCTGTTTCAGGTGGTCCGCCAGTTGGTGCACCGTCATGCCGTCGGCACCCGGCGCGCCTTTGTTGGCGACCACCCTACGGTATGCCCGCGCCATGTTGGCTTTGTCAATCACGGCCTCCATGAGCGGGGCAGGCTCCGCTTTCGTCCACGATGACGACGCCGGGACCGTCTCGACGCCCACCGGCCGGGACGCGGGGTACTGCCCCTGCCCCTTTGGGTGGGTGACGGTGTTAGCGCCCATTGCTGTCTT
>NZ_JAHXBV010000030.1:0-5882 GCF_019915905.1 Halomonas sp. ANAO-440
CGCGTTCCAGAATCAGCGGTTGGTTGTGCGCATTGGCGCTTGTGTTGAGACGACGCTGGGTCTCCCGGTGCAGGGCATCGGGTTCCAGGGCGATCTCCAGGTCAAGGCCGGGGGCGCTCATGCCGTGCAGGTGGCCGCTACCGTAGGTGTGCCAGTTAAGTGCTGGCAGGTCACCGAACTGGCTGGCCTGGGGCGCGCCGGTGGCGGTAAGGCTGTGCTGGTGCTGCCAGCTCCACCCGTTACCTTCGGCGATGGCGTTGTGCCGCTGCTGTTCGCCGATCAGTCGCTGGGCGTGGTCGTAGCTAAATGTCACGTCGCCGTGGTCGTTGGTGACGCTGATGAGTTGTCCGTTCACGCCCCACTGGTAGTGTTCCGTGCTGGCCGGGGCGTGCTCGGTCGCGGGCAGGTGGCGGGCGGTGAGCCGGCCATTGGCGTCGTAGTCATAGCGGGTGACCAGCGGCTGGCCGTCGGGGCCCGGGCGGTTGGCTTCTATGCGTTCGATCAGCTGACCGGCGCCGTCGTAGCGATACTGCTGCTCCCGCCCATCGGGGCCGGTCTCGCGGTAGACCGCGCCGTTACCCAGGGTGAGTTCGCTGACGCGCCCGGCCTCATCATAGGCCAAGGTGGTCTGGCTGCCGTCGGCATCGATCCGCTGGGCGGGGCGGCCGTAGTCGTCATAGAACAGCTGCTGACGGTAGCCCTGGGGGCCCTCCTGTTCCACCGGGCGCCCCTGGGCGTCGTGATGGTGGTGCCAGTGACTGCCGTCGGGCAGTTGGGTGGACTGGCGCCGGCCCATGGCGTCGTGGGTGGTGCGGGTGGTTTCATTCAGGGCGTTGGTGACGGCGGCGAGGTAACCGCGGGTATCATAGGTGTAGTCGGTGCGCCGTTCGGAGCAGTCGATCTGGGCGCTGAGCTGGCCCAGGGCGTTCCACTCACGCTGGTGGGTGGCCCAGGGCATCCCGCTCGATGGCCCAGCGGGTGCCGTCCGGAGCGGTCTGGGCGATCACCTGGCCGTGGTCGTCGCGTTCGATCCGCGTCTCGCGACCCAGCGGATCGACGGTGGCGATCTTGCGTCCGGCGGCGTCGTAACGGTACTCGATCACCGAGCCGTCGGCCCGGGTGTGGGTCTCGAGGCCGCCAGGGGCGCTGTGGGATGGTGGGCATGAGCTGACTCATAGCAGGTTTCAGCCACGCTACCGCCAGGGAAGGCAGCGAAGTGCCTTCCCTGGCGGGTGGTAAATGGGCGCAACGTCCGTATTGCACTTATCGGTTGAGTTCAGGACCCTTCAATAGCGTTGCGCTTGGAACTTGAGACCGCCATCTCTTCCCGGTTCAAACGTCCCTGGGTCCACCTCCATTGGGGGCACATCATCAAAATACTCTTTGAAGTACACTATGATGTTTTCAGCAAACTCATAGCGCCTATCACACATCCCTTTAAATTGAATATAAGCAAACTCATTTTCTTCACCTCCAAGTACACCTCCTGGCCCTGGAACCGGGCTTTCAAACCCTAGCGTCTTATGATGAACACTTGCAGCCTCAAAAAAGACCTCTCTATGGACATCTCATCGCCTTTCTGCATTGTATCCAGACCAGTCGATATTTATTCTCACGATGCAGTCTGCTCTATAGTATCTCTCCTCTCCTGGTTGCATCCAAGTAGCACTAATAATGCAGCCAGCATCAGAGGCGTTTTATTCAGCACATTGTTACACACGAATCTGTGGCTCCCCGCAGTGATCGCATGATTTTTGTTGGTGAGGTATGGAAACAGTCCAGTCCGACGGCGAACTGTTATTGAAAACCTTACTTGTCCCACCCGTTTCTGCTGGAAAACTAGTCAACACTCCTCCATGGATGGGGTAAATATCTGGCACAGGGGTTCCGTTGTCGTCAATAGCTGTAAAGGTGGCCTCGTAAGGAAAGGGCTGCACATGAAGTGCCGCTCTTGCATCGGCTCCCTGCAGCTTCACCTGTGAGCCATTCACATTTTTAAAAGTCTCTGTACTTCCATACCTGTGGCGTCCTCAAGACACAAACCGAATATCGGTCACAAACCACCTAATGCTGGGTTTGTGACCGGTTAGGAGAGATGGTATCTAGGGAAGGAAAATAAGAATCCTCCCTACTGGACAGAAAGCTTGCTTCCTGCCCATGCTGCGCATATTACTTTAATTCAGGGCCAATAAACCGCCCACTTCAAATCAGCTTCTATCACCCTTAGAAAAATAGCCCAAAGCATGGCCACAGTTCTCAGCAAACTCAACCGTAGTTGGCCTGTACTGCTTAAGATCTCGATAGCACCACCACCGCTCTGGCCCATCTACCCCCCGCCGACCTACCATATACATGAAAAATACTGAACAATACTTTACAAACCTAAGCCAACGACATTGAGAAGAGCAAAAAAGGTACATCTTCAGGCTTGTTGCATGCCCTTTCATCGATGCTTTTTTAAAGCACTCGCCAGCTAGCTTAAATGATTCCACATCATTTCGACAGCTTAGAAACTTGTTAAAATAAAACACTCCTTTCATGTACCCACCTTTTCTAGCACACACTATCTCAGCCTTATCAAATAAGCTGATGGCCTCACCTTCACTTAACCTACCATAGTAACCCCGCAAAACTCCCAAGCCGGCTGCGCATAATGCGGCTGAGCTTTCTTGCACCTCCTCCTTATTTATAAGACTGAGTGCCAGAGCAACATTTTTCTCGCACCCTTTCCCTAAGGTTAAATACCAGCTATGCAGAATAATAAACAAAGGCTCGCCTGCTTGCGACCTAGCTTTTATTCTTTCATATGCATCGACATCCCTCATTCCACCTTCCCAGGAATTTGTTCTTAAGTAGAAAACAGAGTCATGATATAAGTCTTTCATAAGCTTACCGCTTGCAAATTAATACATCTGAAACCCTGGCTCGAGGACGAGTATCTCGCTGCATTTGCTCTGTTCTATTACGCATGTCTTGTTCAGCAAGGTCCTTAGCATCAGGCCGATTCGAAGCCGGATCGCTGAGCGATAACACAGCATCAAGAACAACATCTTGTGAAATTGTTTTCACGCACTGCCCCACTGGCGAGCGATAAGCGGCATAGCCAGTTGCAGCTACGGTTGGCGCTGCTGCGGCCGCGCTTGACAGCACCATGGGAGCATATCCTGCCGTAGAGGCTGCCGCTCGGTTAATTGTCTGTATGTCAGCCAAATTATCAAGCGCGGCGCGGTCGCTTTCGTGGATAGCAAACCCTGACATGGTACGCGGAGCAATCATTCCCATTACACCGAAACCACCCCTGCTTGATTGACGAGGCTGGTCATCATACAACCCCAGCGGATCCACCATCCCGGTGGGGTTAGTCACATAGCCATACAGGTTCGTGCCACCGTTAAGACCGATCGGATCCTGGCTAATATACCGTCCCTGCTGTGGGTCGTAGTAGCGGTGGCGGTTATAGTAGAGGCCGCTCTCTTCGTCGTGCCACTGGCCCTGGAAGCGGATCGGTTGTGCTGTGTTGCCGCGCGCGTTTTTCACCGCGGCCCAATCGTCGGGCTGAGCTTGCCAACGGGTGGTGCCGTTAGGGGTGACTAACTGCATGGGAGTGCCCAAGGCGTCGGTGATGTAGGCGCTGAGGACTTGGCCTTGTTGGGTGTCGTCGATTCTGAACATGGGCACAAAACTGCCCGGCTCATACACCACGGTAGTGCGCTGACTGTCGTTTTCCTCCCGCACGATGCGGTCGCCGTCCCAGCCGTAGTGGGTGGTGGCGGTGGTGCCGTTGGTGTCGCGCACGGTTTTGCTGATGCGGCGACCCAGGCCGTCGTAGCGGTAGGTGGCTTCGCGGGTATAGCCTAAATCGCTGGCGTTGACGAGGTGCACCAAGCGGTTAGCCCCGTCGTAGCCGAGCGTCAGGCGTTCGCCGTTGGGCTGTTGGCGTTCGATCAGGTTGCCGGCGCCGTCGTAGCGGTAGCGGGTGCCGTTGAGTTGACCAAGGCGGTTATCAGTCAGGGCCTGTTGGCCGTCTAACCGGTTTCCTGCCGCATCCACGCTGTAGCGGTGGGCATGGTCGCCGTGCTGGCTGGCGATGAGTCGCCCGGCGGGGTCGTAGCTGTAGGCGATGACCGGGCTGGTACTGCCCTGGCTGCGGAAGCTGAGCCGGCCCTGGGCATCGTAGCGGTAGTGCTGCTCGCCTTTGACGCTGCCGGGGCCGCGCAGGCTGAGGCGGTCCAGTTGGCCGAGTGGCGTGTAGCCACGCTCGAGGATCAGCGGCTGGGGCTGATCGGCACTGCTCAGGCGCCGCTGGGTCTCGCGGTGCAGGGCGTCGGTCTCGAGGCGAGTTCGAGGCCCCAGCCAGGGGCACTGAGGCCGCGCAGATCACCGTAGCGGCTGGCCTGGGGCGTACAGGTGGCGGTCAGTCGCTGCTGATGCTACTGGTACTACATTGTCAATTGGCTTGGATGTCATAGGGGTCGTCGATGGCGTTGCTACTCATTCCGTCGCTGGCCGTGGGGGCCGGTGGCACTATCGTTCGCCGACAAGGCACCCTGCTTCATCGTAGACCAACCGTACGCTGGCGTGGGGATGTCAGCGCCGGCGAGCCGGCCCAAGACGTTCCCTTGGAAACGTCGACGACTTGAGCGTGCAACATATTACAACGGTCCCTGTTTCAGCCACGCTACCGCCAAGGAAAGGTGCAAAGCGTCTTCCCCTGACGAATGGTATTCGCATTCACTCTGTGCTGCGGTCACTCTATGAATCCAAGGCTCAAGGCCTAAAACTAACTAAAAAAATTCCAACACATAACACAAGCAACTGAGAGCAGAAAAAAATTATCGAGCTTTGCATTCGAGTCGCCCGACCCTCTAGAAATCTTCGCTCTATAACGACATAGTTGTAAGCTCCTCTAAGCACATATTGCGCAAAAAATATCACCACAATCCATAACAAAAGATTGAGCTTAGAAATAAGAATAGCAAGAAACAGGTAAGAAGGAAGCATCACAAGAGCTTCGATCCAGTGCCTCGCCCAATATTCCTTACTTGACCTCATTTACCTAACCCCTGGGACGCACATCCCAACCTGATAGTGCTCATCGGATAAGCCGTCCCCATTAGAATCATAGTTTCGCGTTTGCAAAACACTTATCTCATTCGGTTTAAATATTGCCAAAAAACCCCACAAATAGGGATTGGTTTTAGTGAATGCCCCAGTAGCAGGATCAATCTTAAGCGTTCCACCAGTAACAGTCTTGACCCTGCTGCCTAATGCTGCGTTAGTCAGTCGTTCAAGCGGAGATCTTGGAGCAGGACCTTGTGAAGCAATTGGGGCCCCCACTCGACCTTGCCGACCTGACTGATCTATAGGCCCCGGCCTACCAAACAACCCTAACGGATCCACCATCCCGGTCGGGTTGGTCACATAGCCGTACAGGTTGGTGCCACCGTTCAGACCAATCGGGTCTTGGCTGATGTATCGGCCCTGCTGAGGGTCGTAGTAACGGTGGCGATTATAGTAGAGGCCACTCTCTTCGTCCTGCCACTGGCCCTGGAAGCGGATGGGCTGGGCGGTGCGGCCCTGCTCATTGGTTACTGCCGCCCAGTCGTCGGGCTGGGCTTGCCACAGGGTGTCGCCTCTCGGTGTGACGAGTTGCATCGGCGTGCCCAGGGCATCGGTGACGTAGGCACTGATCTGCTTGGCTGCGCCATCACCAGCCTGGTCGATTCGGAGCATGGGCACGAAGCTGCCGGGCTCGTAGACCACGGTGGTGCGGTGGTTCTCTTTGGCTTCGTGCACGAGGCGGTCGCCGTCCCAGCCGTAGTGGGTGGTGGCGGTGGTGCCGTTGGTGTCGCGCACGGTTTTGCTGATGCGGCGACCCAGGC
>NZ_JAHXBV010000031.1:0-3939 GCF_019915905.1 Halomonas sp. ANAO-440
ACGGCATGAGCGCCCCCGGCCTTGACCTGGAGATCGCCCTGGAACCCGATGCCCTGCACCGGGAGACCCAGCGTCGTCTCAGCACAAGCGCCAATGCGCACAACCAACCGCTGATTCTGGAGCGTGGCTACACCGCCCTGGGCCAGTTGGATCACCTCAGCCTGCGCGGCGCCAACAGCGCCGCCAGTGAACAGCAGTACCAGTACGACGCCCTGGGGCGGATGAGCTTCCGCGGGCTGCAAGGTGACCAAGCCTCAAGAGTCATCGCCTACAGTTATGACGCCGCCGGTCGCTTGATCGGCAGCCAGCACGGCGACCACGCCCACCGCTATAGCGTGGACGCAGCAGGAAACCGGTTAGACGGCCAACAGGCGCTGACTGATAACCGCCTTGGTCAACTCAACGGCACCCGCTACCGCTACGACGGCGCCGGCAACCTGATCGAACGCCAACAGCCCAACGGCGAGCGCTTAACCCTTGGCTACGACGGGGCCAACCGCTTGGTACACCTCACCCACGCCAGCGAACTCGGCTACACCCGCGAAGCCAGCTACCGCTACGACGGCCTGGGTCGCCGCATCAGCAAAACCGTGCGCGACACCAACGGCACCACGGCCACCACCCACTACGGCTGGGACGGCGACCGCATCGTGCGGGAGGAAAACGACAGTCAGCGCACTACCGTGGTGTATGAGCCGGGCAGTTTTGTACCCATGCTCAGAATCGATGACACTCAGCAGGGCCAAGTGCTCAGCGCCTACATCACCGATGCCCTGGGTACGCCCATGCAGTTAGTCACCCCCAACGGCGAGACCCTATGGCAGGCCCAGCCCGACGACTGGGCCGCGGTCACCAACGAACAAGGCCGCACCGCCCAGCCCATCCGCTTCCAGGGCCAGTGGCACGATGAAGAGAGCGGCCTTTACTACAACCGCCACCGCTACTACGACCCACAGCAGGGACGGTATATTAGCCAGGATCCGATCGGTCTTAACGGTGGCACGAACCTGTATGGCTATGTGACTAACCCCACCGGGATGGTGGATCCGCTGGGGTTGTTTGGAATGGGGTTTAGCAATGTAGAGGCTGCCTATGGGCCGGCAGCTAGACAAGCGTATGCTGCCAGCACGCCACCCCCGGTGTCTGCTCCTGCCGGCGAGGTGCTAACAGGGAATAGCTACCGCCCTGGCATGGGCGCCATGTTTCCATCACATGTGTCGGTTTTTGCTCGGGACCCCCAATACTCAGAAGCCTTGGCCTTCCAAGGCGCCTCACGTAGCGATATAACGCTGCCTGCGGCATCAGGAGCATTAGGCTTGCCGATGGCAGGAGCCGCGGCACCGGGTGTGGCAAAGGCAGCGGCAGGCGCCGGTAGCGCGTTGTCAGCAGGTGCTAATCAGTTGAGCCTTAGGGCTGTATGCAGTGTGACGACGGTGTCGCCGGGTGCGGCGGTAGGAATAGCCAACCCGGCTGTGCAGGGGGCTGCTTTAGATGTAATTGACAGCGCCTTGCCTGGGCCGCCATCACCAAATAAATCAGGGGTTGTTGGATATATAATAGGTGCTGTATTAAGTCCAGAGGAATGGGGAAAGTGACACGAAGGCCGAAAAGCGAAGTCGTGAATTTATTTCTTGGGTTGATTTTTTTTGCTTTTGGAGTTTATGTCTTGATGACGGGAAATATAAAAAATATGCAACTGGGGAGTGAGAGAGCTATTCCGGCTGGAGTGTTAATAATTTTTGGAATATGGATCTTAGTAAAGAGCGGGGTGATAAAGAGAAAATGATACAGGAGGCCGAGGTCAGGGGTTCTCGTAATAAGAACTATATGGAAAATGCTGGATATTGATCTACCAGGGCAGGCACCTTGTTGCCTGCCCTGGCGGTAGCGTGGCTGAGTGGGGGGCTTCGTCTTGGGCGAGACCGCCAGCGTCCAGCGCGAACAGAGCACTACCGCTACGACGCCCTCGGCCGGCGCATCAGCAAGACCGTGCGCGACACCAACGGCACCACGGCCACCACCCACTACGGCTGGGATGGCGACCGCATCGTGCGCGAAGAAACGGACAATCAGCGCATTACCGTGGTGTATGAGCCTGGCTCCTTCGTACCCATGTTGCGCATCGATGAAACCCAGAGCGAACAAGGTGCTGAAAAACGCCTCAGCGCCTACATCACCGATGCCCTGGGCACCCCCATGCAGCTCGTCACGCCCCGGGGTGACACCCTGTGGCAAGCTCAGCCCGACGACTGGGCAGCGGTCAAAAACGAGCGTGGCAACACCTACCAGCCCATCCGCTTCCAGGGGCAGTGGTACGATGATGAAAGCTGCCTTTACTACAACCGCCACCGCTATTACGATCCACAGCAAGGGAGGTACATTAGCCAGGACCCGATCGGATTAAAGGGTGGCACGAATTTGTATGGCTACGTGACGAATCCGACAGGGATGGTGGACCCGTTGGGGTTGAGTGCTTGGGAAACAGTCAAATTCCACTCACGCATGATTCCTCGTTTTATTCGAGACGAGGGTATGGATGTGCTTACACGCACTGCTACTGTCATTGGTGGAGGTGGCCAAGTTCTACTGGGTGGTGCTCTCTGTAAGACTGTGGCTGGCTGCGTAGCTGGTGCGCCCATTGCAGGCTTAGGAGCCAGCAATATACAAGAAGGCTTTTCTGAAAGTGGAAGGGGCTTCGCCCGTGAGGTAGCTATAGACCAGCTAGGGGAGCAGTGGGGCAACTTGGCGATCGATGGGGAAAACCTAGGTACTTCTGTTGGCGGACTGCTAAGGCCTGTACGGAAGCCTGAAACCTTTCAGCTATTTCGCAGCTTACCTGATGACTTTATACCAGCGTATCAAAGTGCAACTGCGACAGGTCTAACTATTGAGGCTGGCTCTTCAGGCATAGGAGTTTACAGCGGGATTAATAATTATAAAAATAGCGATGAGGAGTGTCGACAATGATGGACCTGATACTGCTGTTTATTCTTTTGTTGGTTTATCTGATGGCCAGGCTGTTAGAAAAAAATGTAAAAAGGTTGGGGGGGAATGCGGTCCTTCTGGCTTATTCTGTAATCATGTTTTTTATATTTGCGCTCGGCGAAGCAGTAGATAAAGAACGTTTTTTTGAAAAAACAGCCTTTTCCATCATCTTAATATTCGCAATGGTAGCCATATGTGCTGTATTTGTTTGGAGGACTGTTAGTAAGCTACAGAAATATTAGGAACCTGAACTCAACCGATAAGTGCAATACGGACGTTGCACCCATTTACCACCCGCCAGGGAAGGCACTTCGCTGCCTTCCCTGAAACCTGCGCCCACCATCCCACAGCGCCCCTGGCGGCCTCGAGATGTAATGACCCCCTAGTTTCTGCACACCCTACGCAGCTAATGCGGGATATGCTCGGGGTGCCACATAGTCCAGAGACTGATGTGGCCGTTCTTCGTTGTAGTACCGGATCCTGAAGTGATCCCCTCCAGAGCTGCACAGGCTATAGTGCAGCTCTGGAGGGGGCACTTCAACGGCGAAGTGGCGCGCGAGTTCGAGTGGCAAGACCACATGCTGACGGTCCACCGCGTGCCCGGCGGCCTGGCACGCTCCTACGCCTACCATGTGGATCACACCCAGGTCACCGACAGCCTCGGCCGCGAGGAACGCTACCACTTCGTCGGCGCCGGCCCCGGCCAACGCTGGACGGCCCACACCCGCGCCGACGGCTCGGTGATCGAGTACCGCTACGACGCCGCCGGGCGTAAAGTCGCCACCATTGATCCGCTAGGCCGTGAAACATTGATCGAGCGCGACGACCACGGCCAGGTGATCGCCCAGACCGCTCCGGACGGCACCCGCTGGGCCATCGAGCGGGATGCCCTGGGCCAGCCCACTCGCATTGAAGGCCCCGACAATCAGCGCTGGCAGATTAAGCGCAATGACC
>NZ_JAHXBV010000032.1:0-4756 GCF_019915905.1 Halomonas sp. ANAO-440
GCCTGGGTCGCCGCATCAGCAAAACCGTGCGCGACACCAACGGCACCACGGCCACCACCCACTACGGCTGGGATGGCGACCGCATCGTACGGGAAGAAACAGACAACCAGCGCACTACCGTGGTGTATGAGCCCGGCTCCTTCGTGCCCATGTTGCGCATCGATGAAACCCAGAGCGAACAAGGTGATGAAAAACGCCTCAGCGCCTATCTCACCGATGCCCTGGGTACGCCAATGCAGTTAGTCACCCCCAACGGCGAAACGAAATGGCAGGCCCAGCCCGATGACTGGGCCGCGGTCAAAAACCAACGCGGCAGCACCGCCCAACCGATCCGCTTCCAGGGCCAGTGGCACGACGAAGAGAGCGGCCTCTACTACAACCGCCACCGCTACTACGACCCGCAGCAGGGCAGGTACATCAGCCAGGACCCTATCGGCCTGAAGGGCGGCAACAACCTGTATGGTTACGTCACCAACCCGACAGGGATGGTGGATCCGTTGGGGTTGAGTTGGGAAGCTATAAGAAAAATTGGACAGGCAGCGCTGGTAGTGAGAGAGAAAGCCTGGTGTGCCGCTTCAGAAATGATTTTAGGCAGCAGTCGATCTCAGCTACCGGGCATCCTGGAGGAGGAAATGGAGGCGGCCAGGCAGTCTAGAGCAAGTGGTATAGGTCAATGCGCAAGAGAAAGTGAGAGTAGAGAAGCTTTGGGTTTTCCTGATGAAGTTGTGGAAGGTGAGTTTAATCTCTGCCGGGAAGGCGTGGACAGAGAGTATAAAGAAAGGGTTGAAGAGTTATCTCGGCGCAACGCTAGCCGCCATAAAGCTATTGATGATGGATTAGGCGGGATAATTAAAGAGTGTGTTGTAGAACCGTCAATAGGTGACTTTCATTTCCCTGAGAAGCCATCGCGCAGCAGATAATGATATATATTTTATGGGTGAATTAGATGAATTATATTAAAAGTAATTTTATCAATGCTTTACGCCGTGCTTTTAGCGTTAGTGCTGCGGCAATGATGCTGATACCAGCACTTTGTATAGCCGACTCCATGATGTTTCAGGCTAACCTGGAGCGAACGGGTGTTTATGATAATGTTGGGCCAGAAATCCACCCTGAATTAGTGTGGAAATTTGATGCAGGTGCGCCAGTAATAAGTACGCCACTAGTATATGAAGGTATAGTTTATTTTGTTGACTTTGATGGTGGAGTCTATGCTGTCAGTCAGGAAGATGGCTCGGTAATATGGGAAAAAAATTTAGGGGGAGAGACAGGTTTTCAAATCACATTGAATGAAGAGATGCTTTTGGTAGGGCTTAGATTTTCAAGCGAGGAAGATACTAGCTACTTAATCTCGATAGACAGAATGACAGGTGAGGAAAACTGGCGATTTGAGGCTGAATATCAAACAGGGTTAGATACACCAGCAATCTATGGTGATGCGGTATTTTTAACATCTGTGCAAGATTACTTGTATTCTCTAGACCTCATGACAGGTGAGGAGCGCTGGAGGTTCCCTATTCGGGGGAGGAGAGGCCAAGTGATAATATCGGATGATGTTTTGTATTTACAAGATGCCTCACAAACACTATATGCTATTTCGTTAGACTTAGGGCAAGAAAAATGGCGGAAAACTGCGTTGCCTACGCGCCGCAGTGCCTTTAAGACACCATCTATAGACAGTTGCTGCATTTTCACAATAATAAATAGAGATGACTCTGAGTCTCTCGTCAAGATAATAAATAAATACAGCGGTGAGCTAGAGGCTGAATTCACGACTAAGTTCCCTAGCCTGTCTTCTATTAGCTTGGCTGACGATGTTGTTTTTTTTGGTGATGAAGGGGAAGGCCATGCGGGAGCTCATGGCTATATGAATGCTATGGACACTAAAAGCGGTGAACTTATCTGGCGGTTTGAAACTGAAGGGTTTGTAAGAGGGGCTGCTGCCATAGCCGGAAACACAGTGTATTTCGGCAGTCACGATCAATATATGTATGCCGTTGACCGTTATACGGGTGAGATGAGATGGCGATATGAAACAGGAGCTGGCATTTCCTCTACACCTGCTGTGGTCGATGGGCGGGTATATTTCGGCAGTATTGACGGCCATGTTTACGTATTGGAGTAGGGCGGTCTCAAGTTCCAAGTACAACACGGACGTTGCACTCATTTACCACCCGCCGAGGAAGGTACTTCGCTGCCTTCCCCGGCGGTAGCGTGGCTGAAATCCTGCTTCTACTATAACTGCCACCGCTACTACGACCCGCAGCAGGGCAGGTACATCAGCCAGGACCCTATCGGCCTGAAGGGCGGCACCAACCTTCGCTGACGTTGACATCCGACGGGCATGGTGGATCCGTTGGGGTTGAATGGTTGGCGCTCTGACCATGTTTGGCGTGACCCAAGTACCAATAACCAAATTATCAATACGTGTATTAGTGATGTTGAAGACTGGTCGAAGGTGCCTGATTACTCTGGCGCCGTAAATACTAGAAACTCAGTTATGGCAGTGCTTAGCAAAAAGCCCGGCGTTGGATTTTTTCTCAATTCTTGGAAGCAGCGACGATACACGGCGTTTGTGCACATATGAATAATAATGGGGTTCTTTTTGATCGAGATACTGGTGGTTTAATTCCTGATTTTGAAATATGGCCGGGGCCTGTGCCCGAAGGGGCACTTTATGTTCCTCAGATAGGCATTCCTAGCAACCACCGCTCAGCGCTTAGGAGAGTGTTAAAGGATGCTTCGAAAGAAATTCCACCACCAGAAGGGCTGGATTTCAATGCATGGGACTACCAAGTTGAAAGGCGGGATTTTTAAAAGGGTGGAGAAAATGATTTTTTTGAAAAAGCTTATAACGATGGTGGTGCTATCTTTTTTGCTAAGCCCGTTAAGCGTAATTGCTAGCTCAATAGAGGAAGGTAGAGAAGCTCTTGAGAATGAAAATTATGCGGTTGCGCTTGAGAACTTTAGGCCTCTGGCTGAAGAGGGAAATCCAGATGCGCAAGCATTCTTAGGTGGAATGTATCTTAGTGGTAGAGGTGTTGATCAAAATTTCGAGAAAGCCGCTGATTGGCTAAAGCTAGCTGCAGATCAGGATGACGCCATAGCCCAAAATAACTTAGGCTGGCTGTACCAAAATGGGCGTGGTGTACCGAGAGACTTTCAAGAAGCGATGAGGTGGTACCGCCAAGCAGCAGAGCAAGGGATGGCAGGAGCCCAACAAAACCTAGCACTAATGTATTATTACGGTAAGGGAGTAAGACGTAATTATTCGGAAGCTGCAAGGTGGTTTGGGTTGGCCTCGGAGCAGGGGCTTGTTAAAGCTCAGGAGTACTTGGGCACCATGTACTTTACTGGAAAAGGTGTGGCGAATAACCATGAGGAAGCCGCGAGATGGCATACCCTTGCCGCTGAGCAAGGGAGCCGAGGTGCACAATACAGCATCGCCGTTATGTATGTTCAAGGTTCAGGCGTGGAGCAAAATTATGGAACTGCTGCAATGTGGTATCGCCGTGCCGCCTCGCAGGGAGATAAGCATGCTTTGTCCAACTTAAGCTCTTTGTATGGGCAAGGTTTAGGAGCTGATGAAAACATCGTCCTCGCTTACGTGTATGCAAGCTTAGCTGCTGATTTAGGAGATCATAACGGCGTCGAAAATCGTGACTTTGCCGCCTCTCTCCTCAATAGCGGCCAAATAGCTGAAGGTCAGCGGCTTGCTGAGGAGTGGCAGGTCGGCACTCCTCTTCCCACCGAAACTGAAACGTGGCCTTAGCTATAGAAATGAATGATAGCCTGAGTTAAGTCAATATGCGCAACAACGACGTTGCGCTTATTTTCAACCCGCCAGGGAAGGCACCTTACTGCCTTCTCTGGCGGTAGCGTAGCTGAACGCCTGAACTCCCTGCCACCATGACTTAGCCCATGCTCATCGTCCACCGGGTGCACGGCGGCCTGGCACGCTCCTACGCCTACCATGTGGATCACACCCAGGTCACCGACAGCCTGGGTCGCGAGACGCGGATCGAACGCGACGACCACGGCCAAGTGATCGCCCAGACCGCTCCGGACGGCACCCGCTGGGCCATCGAGCGGGATGCCCTGGGCCAGCCCACTCGCATTGAAGGCCCCGACGATCAGCGCTGGCAGATCAAGCGCAATGACCTCGGCCATCCGGTGGAAGTTACCGGGCCGGAAGGCACTACCGCTTTTGCCTATGCGCATGCCGACCTGCCTGACCGCCCCACCACGCTCACCGATGCGGTTGGGGCCACCCACCAGCGTGAGTGGAACGCCCTGGGCCAGCTCACCGCCCAGATCGACTGCTCCGAACGGCGCACCGACTACACCTATGATACCCGCGGCTACCTCGCCGCCGTCACCAACGCCCTGAATGAAACCACCCGCACCACCCACGACGCCATGGGCCGGCGCCAGTCCACCCAGCTCCCCGATGGCAGCCGCTGGCACCATCACTACGACCCGCAAGGACGACTGGTCGAGCGGGAAGGCCCCCAAGGGTTTAGGCAGCAGATCTTCCATGACGACCACGGCCGCCCCGTCCAGCGCCTCGACGCCGACGGCAGCCAGCAGCACACCGCCTACGACGCCGCCGGCCGCGTCAGCGAACTCACCCTGGGCAACGGTGCGGTCTACCGCTTTAACTACGATGACATGGATCGCCTCGCCAGCGAGACCGGCCCCGATGGCCGGGAGCAGCAGTATCGCTACGACGGCGCCGGTCAGCTGATCGAACGCA